>JAISQQ010000165.1 GCA_031274075.1 Accumulibacter sp. | reverse complement strand
TCGTCTCCGTATCCGGATTCGTCTCCGTGTTCGTGTTCGCCATCGTGTTCAATTCGTCCATCCGTCAACCTCACGTAAATCGGGGCAAAGACTTCCGACTGCGTCATTTCGAGCAGGCGCTCGCGCGCCAGTTCCAGCATCGCCAGGAAATGTACCACCACCACCGGCACACCCTGCGTCGCGTCGAACATCGCGCCAAACTCGACGAAACCGCCTTCGTCGCGCAGCCTGCGCAGGATCATGCCCATGTGTTCGCGCACCGACAGCTCTTCGCGGGCAATGGTATGGCGCGTGTGCAGCCGCGCCTGCCGCGCGATGGCCCGCCAGGCTTCGCGCAAATCCTCCGGATCGACGTCCGGCAGGCGCTTTTGCAAGGACTTCTCGACCCAGACCTCGATCCATTCGAAGTCCCGTTCCGCCCGCGGCAGTTCGTCGATCCGGTGCGCCGCCTGCTTCATCTCCTCGTATTCGACCAGGCGGCGCACCAATTCGGCGCGCGGGTCCTCCGCCGACTCGCCTTCGACGTTCCGGATCCGCGGCAGCAGCATGCGCGACTTGATCTCGATGAGCATCGCCGCCATGACCAGGTAGTCGGCCGCCAGTTCCAGGTTCTGCGAGCGCATCGCCTCGACGTAGGTCAGGTACTGCTCGGTGAGCGGCGCCATCGGAATGTCGAGGACGTCGATGTTGGTCTTGCGGATCAGGTACAGCAAGAGATCGAGCGGCCCCTCGAAGGCGTCGAGCATCACCGCCATGGCGTCCGGCGGGATGTACAGGTCGAGCGGTATCTGGCTCATCGGCTGCCCGTAGATGCGGGCGACCGGCCCGGCCTCGGGCGGCGCCTCGGCGACGGCAAGAACGCTATCTTCAGCCATCCGCCGCCTCAACTCTTTCGGCGCGGCGCGCGCCAGGGCACGGAGACGGGGAAGGGTTTTTCGCGCATGGACAGGTTTCCGGTGAAAGGTGGAAGGTGAAACGCTTTACATTTTAGAACGTCTGTCAGACTGTTTAGAAAGCTTTATGCAGGGCCGTCGCATGAATGTCATGGTGCTTGAAATGACCGGGTTTGGTAGGGCGGATGCAATCCGCCGGTACTAAGTTCCGGCGCGAAGCGCCGCATTTCTTCAAGATTGGCGCAGGCTTCGCCTGCGGCAAGGGTACGACTGCCTCTGGGAGCGCGGGGCACCAGCCCCGCTTTTAACCAGCGCCATGACACGACCTCCGCTATTGCGGGGCTGGTGCCCCGCGCTCCCAGAGAAGATCGCAAACAGGTTCTTACTGTCCTCTGTCCTCTGTCCTCTGTCACCTGTCACCTGTCACCTGTCCCCCGACAACCCCATCGCGGCGCGCACGTCGCGCATGGTCTCGCGCGCCAGTTCGCCGGCGCGGGCGTTGCCGTCGGCGATGATGTCGCGCACCAGCGCCGGATTGTCGAGATAGGTCTGCGCGCGCTCGCGCATCGGCGCCTGTTCCCTGAGGATGCCGTCGATGACCGGCTGCTTGCATTCGAGGCAGCCGATGCCGGCGCTGCGGCAAGCCTTTTCCGCCCAGTCCCGGCAGCCGGCGTCGGAATAGATCTGGTGCAACTGCCACACCGGACACTTGTCCGGATCGCCGGGGTCGGAGCGGCGCACGCGCGACGGGTCGGTGGGCATGCGCTTGATTTTCTGGGTCACCGACGCGGCGTCCTCGCGCAGCGCGATGGCGTTGTTGTACGACTTGGACATCTTCTGCCCGTCGAGCCCCGGCATCTTCGACGCCTCGGTCAGCAGGTAGCCGGGTTCGACGAGGATCGTCTTGCCGGTCCCTTCGAGATAGCCCAGCAGACGCTCGCGGTCGCCGTCCGGCAGGCCCGTCGCTGCCTGCAACAGGGCGCGGGCGCGTTCGACGGCGCTGGCGTCGCCGTCCTGCTGGAAGCGCGTGCGCAGATGCTCGAAGGCGCGGGCGTCGCGGCTGCCGAGTTTCTTGACCGCGGCCTTCGCCTTTTCCTCGAAGCCCGGCTCGCGCCCGTACAGGTGGTTGAAACGGCGCGCCAGCTCGCGGGTGAATTCGACGTGCGGAATCTGGTCCTCGCCCACCGGCACCTTGTCGGCGCGGTAGATCAGGATATCCGCGCTCATCAGCAGCGGGTAGCCGAGAAAGCCGTAGGTCGACAAATCCTTGTTCGACAGCTTCTCCTGCTGGTCCTTGTAGGTCGGCACACGCTCCAGCCAGCCCAGCGGAGTGAGCATCGAAAACAAGAGGTGCAGTTCGGCGTGCTCCAGCACCTGCGACTGGATGAACAGCGTCGCCTTGCTGGGGTCTACGCCGGCGGCCAGCCAGTCGATCACCATCTCCCGGGTCGCCTTTTCGATCCCGCGCGGATCGTCGTACTGCGTGGTCAGGGCATGCCAGTCGGCGGCGAAGAACAGGCAGGGGTATTCATCCTGGAGCTTGACCCAGTTTTTGAGTACCCCGTGATAATGGCCCAGATGCAGGCTGCCGGTGGGGCGCATGCCGGAAAGGACACGTTCTGCGAACATGATGTCAGACCAGTTGGAAAAGGACGAGGATCAGGCGCTTGAACACGGCGATGACCGGCCACATGATCAAGTCGAGAATATGGGTAAACAACAGCAGCAGCAAAATAGGGAAACCCCAGCGCTCCAGCCGGGAAAACGGCGCGGCCAGGCGATACGGCAGCAGGCTGACGGCGATCCGCCCGCCGTCGAGCGGCGGCAGCGGCAGCAGGTTGAGCACCATCAGTATCAGGTTGATGTTGATCCCGGTCACGCTCATCTGCCCGAGCGGCAGGGTGTACGTGGTGTGCGGCAGGATCAGCGCCAGCTTGAGCAGCAGCGCCCAGCCGAAGGCCATCAGCAGATTGGCCGCCGGGCCGGCGGCGGCGACCCACATCATGTCGCGCCGCGGGTTGCGCAGGCGGCCGAAATTCACCGGCACCGGCTTCGCCCAGCCGAACAGCAGGGCGCTGCCCGCGGCCAGATAGCTCAGGACGAGAATCGCGCCCGGCACCAGCAGGGTCCCGACCGGGTCGATATGGCGCAGCGGATTGAGGCTGATGCGCCCCGCCGCCCACGCCGTCGTGTCGCCGAAATGCCGCGCCGCGTAGCCGTGCGCCGCCTCGTGCAGGGTGATGGCGAAAATGATCGGCAGGGCCGAAATCGAAATCGTCTGCACCAGCGCGGCGACGTCCATCGTCCCTCTCACTCTCGCTCCAGGCCGAAGGGTTCGAGCGGCCCGCGCCCGACGCGCACCAGCACCGGCGGCATATCGGTCAGGTCGATCATGGTCGTCGGCGTCGTGCCGCAATAACCGCCGTCGATGATCAACTCGATCTGCTCGTCGAGCCGCTCCTGGATTTCCCAAGCCTCGGTCAGCGGCCCCTCGTCGCCGGGCAGGATCAGCGTCGTGGTCAGCAGCGGTTCCCCCAGTTCGGCGAGCAAGGCCCGCGCCACCACATGATCGGGGACGCGCAGCCCGATCGTCTTGCGCCGCGGATGCAGCACGCGCCGCGGCAATTCCCGCGTGCCTTCGAGGATGAACACGTAGCTGCCCGGCGTGGCGGCCTTGAGCAGCCGGTACTGGGCGTTGTCCACGCGCGCGAACTGGGCGATCTCCGAGAGGTCGCGGCACATCAGCGTCAGATGGTGGCGATCGTCGAGCTGGCGGATGTGGCGGATGCGCTCGACCGCCTCCTTGTCTCCCAGGCGGCAGGCCAGCGCGTAGCAGCAATCGGTCGGCAAGGCGACGACGCCGCCGCAACGCAGGGCCTCCGCCGCCTGGGCCAGGAGGCGCGGCTGCGGATCGTCCGGATGGATGGCCAGATAACGAGTCATGGCCGCTTTCAGTGAAACGCCGTCCACACCGGCGTGAGATCGCCGGGCAAGGGCGCGTTGCCGCCGACATCGACGCTGCTTTCCCCCGGCCCGTGGAAATCCGAACCGCAAGAGGCGAGAAACCCGTATTCCCGCGCCAGGCGCGAGAACTCGGCGGAATGCTCCGGCGACTGGCTGCCGGAAACCACCTCGATCGCCTGCCCGCCCAGTCCCTTGAATTCGTCGAGCAGATCGCGCAGCTCCTGGCGCGAAAACTTGTAGCGTCCCGGATGCGCCAGCACGGCGACGCCGCCGGCGCCGAGTATCCAGCCGAGCGCCTGCGCGAGCGTCGCCCACTGATGGCTGACGTAGCCCGGCTTGCCCGGAACGAGAAAGGACTCGAAGACGCTGTGCACATCCTTGCAGACGCCGATTTCCACCAGATGGCGGGCAAGATGCGGACGGCCGATCAGGTTCGGATTCTCCGCGTGGCGCATCGCGCCGGCAAAGCAGCCGGGAACGCCGAATTTTTCCAGCTCCGCCGACATGCGCCGCGCCCGATTGACCCGCCCGGAGCGGATCGATTCCAGGCCGGCGTTCAAGGCCGCGTCGCGCACGTCGAAATCGAGGCCGACGATATGCACCTGCAAACCGCCCCATTCGATGGAAATCTCGACCCCGTCGATGAAACGCAGCCCCGCCTGCTCCGCCGCCGCCCGCGCCTGCGCCAGCCCGCCCGTCTCGTCGTGGTCGGTCAGCGCCAGCATACCGACGCCATTGCCCGCCGCCCGCCGCGCCACCTCGGCCGGCGACAGCAACCCGTCCGAAGCGCGGGAATGGGAATGAAGATCGACGATCAGCACGGAAACGACGGCCATCCGGAAAAAATTGGAACATAAAATGATAACACAGCCCCTCCCGGAGCCTTGGAGCACGGAACCTGGGAACCCCAAACCCGGCGGCCTTCCCGATGTAGAACCGCCGAACGCCTCCCTTCGGCTGGCCGGACGTGGATTGAAACGTAGACCAGGCATCGAAGGCTTGCGTTATACTTCCCGGCTTCACCGCTCCCAAGCGGTGAAAGCAACGCGCAAGGTGCCGCCAAGCAGATTCCCTGCCGCGGTCAAACGGGAAACAGGTGCGTGTCCGAGGACACAATGCCTGTGCTGCCCCCGCAACGGTAAGCGAGTGTGGACGCGTCGACATGCCACTGGACCCAAGGGTCTGGGAAGGCGAGGCGTCAGGACTTGCGAGCCCGGATACCGGCCTGGCGCGCAATGGAGGAAGCGCCGCGGGGTGAGGATCGGTTTGGACAGGGTGCGGATCATGTGGGTCGCGCGGGTTCGTGGTTGAGTCCGCGTTCGGGCCGGATGCGCGTCCTGTGTTCGTTTTTTTCTCCGTGGTTCTTCCGTTTATGGTTCGCCGGTGTGCGGGGACGCTTGCCGGCAAGACGGAGAATCTTTCATGTATCCACGTAATTCCCTGAAATTGGGCGTCATGGCCCTGCTGTCCGTTTTTTCCGGCGTCTCGGCGGGCGCCGGCGACGCCATCGTCGTCACCGCCAGCCGGCAAGCGGCCCGGGCCAATGAACTGCTTTCCGACGTGACGGTCATCGAGCGCGAGGAAATCGAAAAAGCCGGCCCCTCGGCCAGCGTGATCGATCTCCTGGCGCGGCAGCCGGGCCTGGAAATCAGCGCCAACGGCGGTCCCGGCACGTCGTCCAGCGTTTTCATCCGCGGCGCCAACTCGGGACACACCCTGCTGCTGATCGACGGCATGCGTATCAGTTCCGCCACGACAGGCACACCCAACCTGAGCTATCTGCCGCTGCAACAGATCGAGCGCATCGAAATCCTGCGCGGCGCGGCGTCTTCGCTGTACGG
>JAISQQ010000061.1 GCA_031274075.1 Accumulibacter sp. | reverse complement strand
CGTTCAGCAAGATCGAGGAAGTAAACGCTTTGCGCGCCGAGCTCGCCCGCCAGGGGATCGAGGCCAATATCGTCAGGAAAGATTGAGATCGAGGAGAAGGAAATGAAGAAATATCCAGGAATCTGGTTGTTTACGCTGCTCGCCGGGCTGTGCCTGCTCTCGCTACCGGCGCAGGCTCAGCCGGTCGCCGGTCGCGACTACAAGCTGATCGAGCCGGCACAGCCCACCGACGATCCGGGCCGGATCGAGGTGATCGAGTTCTTCTCCTACGCCTGTCCGCACTGCAACGATCTCAACCCGCTGATCCAGAAATGGGTCAAGGATCTGCCGCGCGACGTTTTTTTCAAGCGCGTTCCGGTCAATTACAACCCGTTCTACGAACTGATGGCCAAGCTCTTCTATACGCTCGACACGACCGGCGATATGGCCCGCCTCGACGCCGAGCTGTTCGCCGCCATCCACGAGAAGGGGCTGCGCCTGGTCAGCGAGAAAAACATCAGCGAATGGGCCGTCTCGCAAGGCGTCGATGCCCGCCGCTTCTCCGAGGCGTGGAATTCCTTCAGCGTCAGCAGCAAGATGAAGCGCGCCGACCAGATAGCGCGCGGCCATCGCATCCAGGGCGTGCCCGCGATCGTCGTCGACGGCCGCTACCAGGTCACCAGCGCCAGCCTGCTGGACCTGCCGCAAACGACCGACCAGGTCATCGCCCTGCGCCGCGCCGAGCGCAGCGCCGCGCCGGCCGCGCCAAAATAATCCTGGAAATCGCGGATGACCGCTAATTTCTTCGAATGGAGCCGCATGGGAACGAGCGTTCTTTCTCTTTCAAGCGCTCATCCGTGCGATGCAGCCGCTACGCGCCCGGCTGTGCCGTCCCGAAGCGCGCTGGACGGCGTTGCTCCTCTTTGCAGGCATCAGCCTGCCGCATCGTCGCGCCTTGCCAGCCCGCTTTGGGACGACACATCCGGGCGCGTCCATCCGCGATCTCCAGGATAACCCGCGCCTTGCCCGGTCCAAGAGTCTTCATCACCGGCGCGTCGTCCGGAATCGGCGGCGCCCTGGCGCGGCTCTACGCCCGGCAGGGTGCGACGCTGGGGCTGGCCGCGCGGCGCGGCGACGCGCTCGCGGCGCTCGCCGCCGAGCTTTCCGGCGCGGGCGCGGCGGCGGTGTTCACCTATCCGCTCGACGTCGCCGACGCCGGCGCGCTCCAGGCCGCCGCCGACGATTTCATGGCGCGCGCCGGAACGCCGGACATCGTCGTCGCCAACGCCGGCGTTTCGGTGGGCACACTGAGCGAATGCCGGGAAGACCTGGCGGTGATCCGGCGCGTCCTCGACATCAACGTCTACGGCATGGCCGCCACCTTTTCCCCCTTCATTCCGCCCATGCGCCAGCGCGGCCAGGGCCGGCTGGCCGGCATCGCCTCGGTCGCCGGCATTCGCGGGCTGCCCGGCGCGGAAGCCTACAGCGCCTCCAAGGCCGCCGCGATCGCCTACCTCGAAAGCCTGCGCGTCGAACTCTTCGCCAGCGGCGTCAAGGTGGTGACCATCGCCCCCGGCTACATCGCCACGCCGATGACCGCGCACAACCCCTATCCGATGCCGTTCATGCTGCCCGTCGACGAAGCCGCGCGCCGCTTCGCCCGCGCCATCGAACGCGGCGCGAGCTACACCGTGATTCCCTGGCAGATGGGCCTCGTCGCCAAGGGCCTGCGCCTTTTACCCAACTGGCTTTACGACCGGCTGTTCGCCAGGGCGAAGCGCAAGCCGAGGGTGCCTTGAGTTCCTCGCGCCGGTGAAAGCCAAGCGTGGATCGGGATTGGGCTGGGCGAGGTTTGACGACGCCGGGCAAGGAACGAGGATTTTTCAAGTCGAGGTCAGCGAAGCGCACCCCGACGCGAAGCCAATGAGGCATTCAATGTTGGAGTTCGCTGCGCCCACTCCAAGCTATACGGGCTTGCGAGCGCTCGCTTGCCATGCAAAAAAGACGGTACAGGGCGTCCAATGCAGTGAAGTCGGCGGCGAGGACTTCGGCCAATTCGCGGCTCGATACCGGCGCTTCGTAGCCCATCGTCCGGGACAGGAACACGTTGCGGCGGCGGGTCAGATCGGTGATTTCTTCCGGCGTGCCGACCGGAACCGGCGGCGGCCTCTTGTACAACTCGCCCTCGAGCGCGAAGCCGCGGCCCGCGGCGACGGCCTTTGCCCGCAGCAGGCGTTCCGGGTCTTCCAGGACGATGTCGCGCAACGCCGACATCGTTGCCGGACGGGCGGCGTAATAACCCATTCCCCATCGGCAACGATCTGGCCCGGCCTCGAAGAAAAACGCCGGGTATTCCGTCCAGTCGGGCTGCGCGCGACGAAATGCGAACCACATCACGGTTCGGTAAGGCGACTTGTCACGCGAGAAACGGGTATCGCGCTGTGGACGGGATAGCTTCTTGACCAGCGAACCGTCGAGCAGGGCCATATCGGGAGCGAGTGTTTCAGCAAGAGCGGCCAGCGGCGCGACCACGCGGCGCTGATACGCTTCCCTGTGGGCATGGAACCATGCGCTGGAATTGTTGCGCCCGAGTTCCCGCAAACACGCGGGCAGCTTTTTGCTCAGGCCGTCAAATACCTGCGGGGAATCCATCGGACCGCTTACCCCGGGCCAGACGGGCTGTCCGTCGGAAAACCCCGGGGCTTCAGGATTTCCTTGAGCGTCATCCAAGCAACTTGATGAGGGCAACGGCCAGGCCAACGGAAGCCAGGATCGCGCCGACATTCCATTTGATGATTTCGGCCTTGGTTTCCGCAAGCTTGATTTCCATACGGGTTTCAAGTTCTTTCAGGTCGCGTGTCGTGGCGACTTCGGAAATGGCGATCACGTTTTTCAATGCGTCACTGATGCCCTCGGCCTGCTCGGCCTTGAAGCCCTTGGTTTGTAATTCCTTGACAAACTGATGTGTGTCGAAAGTAATGGTTGCCATGATCGAATCCCCGGTGACGCGCTGAGTCTAGCATCCGGGTATCGCTCTGTAAAATCATGCCATCCGGCGCGCAAGCGCAAATTGGAAAGGTCCGCCTGCCTGCCATGTCGGGGCAATCGCATGAAAGCAAAAGCCCGTATAGCTTGGATGAGCGCGGCGAACTCCAACGCAAAGCCATCCGCGTCCCATGCAAGGCCGGCTGCTCGCCTTGGTATTTTCGATGGCTTCGCGTTCGCAAATATTACTGTTTTCCGTCCCCTGTCCTCCGATCCGTTGCTTGACGGCCAGCGTGGCTGGCGTCTTGAAGCAGGCTGATTACTCCGCCGATGACGATCAGCGCCGGTGGTTTGAGTCGCCGCTCCCTGGCGATTTCCGGCAGCGCGCCCAGGGTTCCCGGATACGCCCGCTGCTCGGGGCAGGTGGCGCGGTGGATCAGCGCGGCGGGGGTATCGCCCGGCAGTCCCGCGGCCTGCAAGCGCGCCGAGATTTCATCGAGGCCGGAGACGCCCATGTAGATGACGACGGTCTGGCCGGGACGGGCGAGCGCGTCCCAGTCGAGATCGACGCGGTGGTTTTTCAAGTGCCCGGTGACGAAGACGCAGCTTTGCGCGTGCTCGCGGTGCGTGAGCGGGAAACCGAAGCTCGCGGCGGCGCCGAGCGCGGCGGTGACGCCAGGGACGATTTCCACCGCCACGCCAGCGGCCAGCAAGGCTTCGATCTCCTCGCCGCCGCGTCCGAATACCAAGGGATCGCCGCCTTTCAGGCGCGCGACGAATTTGCCTTCACGGGCCTTATCCACCAGAAGCCGGCAAATTTCCTCCTGCGGCAAGATGTGGTGTCCGGCCGTCTTGCCGACGAAAACGCGTTCCGCGCCGGGCCGGGCCATGTTCAGGATG
>JAISQQ010000048.1 GCA_031274075.1 Accumulibacter sp. | reverse complement strand
CGCTGCCAGCCGCCGGCGTCGGACAGGAAGCTGAAGGCGGCGCCGGGGTTGAAGGCCAGCACCCAGTTCCAGAACGGCGCGAGGTAGCGCGAATCGCCGGGGCGCAGGGTGCCGAGGACGATCCATTTGCTGGTCTGGTCGAGCAGGATGACGATCCCGGCCATCCACAGCCACGGGTTGATGTTACGCGCAGGCACGCGGCTCGCCTTTTCCGTAGAGGTTGCTGACGCAGCGTCCGCAGAGTTGCGGGTGCGCGGGGTCGGCGCCGACGTCCTGGCGCACGTGCCAGCAGCGTTCGCATTTGGCGTGGGGCAGCGGCGCGCATTCGACCCGTTCTTCGGCGGCGCGGAGCAGCCGCGTCTGCGAGCAGATGAAAACGAAGCGCAGGTCGTCGCCCAGCGAGTCCAGGATCGCGAACTTTTCACCGTCGGCGTGGAGGGTGACTTCGGCTTGCAGCGACGAGCCGATCTTGCCGGCGATGCGCAGTTCTTCCAGGGCGCGGGTCACGTCGGCGCGGTAGAGGCGGAGTTTGCTCCATTTGTCGAGCAGCGCGGCTTCGCCGGTGGGCGCGGGCAGCGCCTGCCAGGTGTGCAGCATGACCGAATCGCCGTCCTTGCCGGTGAGCGTTTGCCAGACTTCCTCGGCGGTAAACGAGAGGATCGGCGCCAGCAGCTTGACCAGGGTGCGGACGATGTGCCACAGCGCGCTTTGCGCCGAACGGCGGCCGGCGGAATCGGCCGCGGTGGTGTACAGGCGGTCCTTGAGGATATCCAGGTAGAAGCCGCCGAGGTCTTCCGAGCAGAAGGTTTGCAGGGCCTGCACGACGCGGTGGAATTCGTATTTGCCGTAGTCTTCCTCGCATTGCGCTTGCAGTTGGCGCGTCATGGCCAGCGCGTAGCGGTCGATTTCCAGCCACCGCTCGGGCGGCAGCAGGTGCCTGGCGGCGTCGAAGTCGGAGGTGTTGGCGAGCAGGAAGCGCAGCGTGTTGCGCATGCGGCGGTAGGATTCGACGACCCTTTTCAGGATTTCGTCGGAGATCGACAGCTCGCCCGAGTAGTCGGTGGCCGCCGTCCACAGGCGCAGGATGTCGGCGCCGAGCGTGTCGGAGATTTTCTGCGGGGCGACGGAATTGCGCTGCGACTTGGACATCTTGCGGCCCTGCCCGTCGACTACGAAGCCGTGCGTGAGCAGGGCCTTGTACGGCGCGCGGCCGTCGAGGGCGCAGCCGGTCAGGAGCGAGGACTGGAACCAGCCGCGGTGCTGGTCGGACCCTTCGAGGTACATGTCGGCGGGGTAGGCGCAGGCGGCCGCGTGCGAGCCGCGCATCACCGAGAGATGCGTGACGCCGGAGTCGAACCAGACGTCGAGCGTATCTTTCATCTTGTGGTATTGAGCGGCTTCGTCGCCGAGCAGTTCCTTCGGGTCGAGCGAGAACCAGGCTTCGATGCCGGCATTTTCCACGCGCTGCGCCACCTGCTCGATGAGTTCCGCCGTGCGCGGGTGCAAGGCGCCGGTTTCCTTGTGCAGGAAGAAGGGAATCGGCACGCCCCAGTTGCGCTGGCGCGAAACGCACCAGTCGGGGCGGGTCTTCATCATCGCTTCGAGCCGGGCGCGGCCCCAGGCCGGGAAGAATTGCGTCGCGTCGACGGCGCGCTCGGCGATCCGGCGCAGCGTTTCGGGCGCTTCTTCCTGGCCGCTTTTTTCACAGCATTTTCCTTTTTTCGCGCCGCTATGATCCGCCGCGCGATCCATGCCGATGAACCATTGCGTGGTGGCGCGGAAGATGATCGGCGTCTTGTGCCGCCAGCAGTGCGGGTAGCTGTGCGTGATTCTTTCGCTCTTGAGCAGCCGGCCCAGGGCTTCGAGCTCCCGCAGCACCAGCGGATTGGCCTCCCAAACGGTCTGGCCGGCCAGCGGCGAAACCGACAGCGCCGGCGTGCCGGGCAGGAAACGGCCGTCGTCGCCGACCGGGTTGTTTACCGGCAGGCCGTAGGGCTTGCCGATCAGGTAGTCGTCGGCGCCGTGCGCGGGCGCGGTGTGCACCAGGCCGGTGCCCGCTTCCAGGGTGACGTGCGCGCCGAGGATGAGCGGCACCTCGCGCGGCTGGAACGGATGCCTGAGCCGCGCGTGTTCGAGCGCGGCGCCCTTGGCCGAGCCGAGAACCGAGCCTTGCAGCCCGTAGCGCCGGAGGCAGTCGCCGGCCAGTTCGCGCGCCAGGATCAGCGCGCCTTTCGGCGTTTCGACGAGATCGTAGGTGAAATCCGGATGGGCGCAGATCGCCTCGTTGGCCGGCAGCGTCCACGGCGTGGTGGTCCAGATCACGGCGAAGGCGGGCGCGGGCAGGCGCGCCAGTCCAAACGCGCTGGCGACTTTTTCGGCGTGCTCCGGGGAAAGCTCGAAAGACACGTCGATGGCCTGCGAGATCTTGTCCTCGTAATCGACCTCGGCCTCGGCCAGCGCCGAAGCGCAGTCCATGCACCAGTTGACTGGCTTGAGTCCCTGGTACAGGTAGCCCTTTTCGAGCACCGTGGCGAGCGCGCGGATTTCGTCGGCCTCGGTCTTGAAGGCCAGCGTCAGGTAGGGATCGTCCCATTCGCCGAGCACGCCCAGGCGGATGAAATCCTTTTTCTGGCGCTCGACCTGCTCGTTGGCGAAGGCGCGGCAGAGTTCGCGCACCTTGTCGCCGGGGATGTGCTTGCCGTGCCGTTTCTCGATCTGGTGTTCGATCGGCAGGCCGTGGCAATCCCAGCCCGGCACATAGGGCGCGTCGAAACCCGCCAGCGTCTTCGAACGGACGATGATGTCCTTGAGAATCTTGTTCAGCGCGTGCCCCAGGTGAATGTCGCCGTTGGCGTATGGCGGCCCGTCGTGCAGGACGAAACGCGGACGCCCCTTGGCCATCTCGCGGATCCTCTGGTACAGCTTTTGTTCCTGCCAGCTTTTCACCCACTGCGGCTCGCGCCGGGCGAGGTCGCCGCGCATCGGAAAGGGGGTGTCGGTCAGGTTCAGCGTGTTTTTGTAGTCGGTCATGGCGCTTGCTCAAAGCTTGAAATACTGCCTCGCGGATTCGACGTCCCGGGCGATCTGCGCCTGCAAGGCGGAAAAAGCCGGAAAACGCCGCTCGTCCCTCAGTTTGTGTACAAAACGGACATTCAGATGCGCGCCGTAGAGGTCGGCGCAAAAATCGAAGAGATGCACTTCCAACAGGGGCCGCGCCGCCTGCCGGGCGCTCGGACGCACGCCGAGATTGGCGACGCCCTGGCGCGGGCCATCCCCCTCCCCCTCCCCGACTCCGCGCACTTCGACCGCGAAAACGCCGGCCAGCGGCGGATTGTCGTGCTTGATACGCAGGTTGGCGGTGGCGAACCCCAGTTGACGGCCGAGCTTGTCGCCATGCGCCACGCGCCCGTCGATCGAATAAGGACGGCCCAGCAGCCGGGCGGCGCGCTCCATCTCCCCGGCGGCCAGCGCCGCGCGCACCGCCGAACTGGAAACCCGCTCGCCGTCGGCCATCACGCTGTCGACGCGCCCGACGCTGAATCCGCAGCGTTCGCCGGCGGCGCGCAAGGCGGCGAAACCGCCCTCGCGCCCGGCGCCGAAGCAAAAATCGTCGCCGACGACCAGCGCGCCGGCTTTCAGGGTATCGACCAGAATCCGTGCGATGAATTCCCGCGCCGGCAAGGCCGCGAAACTAGCGTTGAAACGGCAGACACAAGCCAGCGCGACGCCCTCCTCGGCAAACATCTCCAGTTTTTCCCGCAGCGTGGAAAGCCGCGCCGGCGCCGTTTGCGGGGAGAAAAACTCGCGCGGATGCGGCTCAAAGGTCAGCACCGCAGGCAGCAGCCCGTCGCGTTCGGCAAGCGCGCGCAAACGTTCCAGCAAGGCGCGATGGCCGCGATGGACGCCATCGAAATTACCGATGGTCAAAGCCGTGGCCCGCGGGACCGGACGGGAAAAACCGCGAAGAACGAGCATCGGAGGAGAGGAAACGTCGGACGAACGGAAAAAATTTGGATTATAGCGGCGTTTCAGT
>JAISQQ010000036.1 GCA_031274075.1 Accumulibacter sp. | reverse complement strand
TCGCCGGAACAGCCCCATGAACTTCGCCCAATACCGGGTCTGGCTCATCACGGTCAGCGTCAGCAGCAGCAGGAGCACCAGCGATACCGGACTGGTGAAGAATTCGGAGACGAACTGGACGGGATCGTTGCTCGCGGAAATCATCGCCCGGCGATAGTTCGAGTCGAGCAGCGGCCCGAGGATGATGCCGAGGATCACTGGACCGACCTGGTAGCCGTACATCTTGAGGAAATAGCCGGCGACGCCGAATCCCAGCATCCAGTAGATGTGCACCGGGTTGTTCTCGATGGCGTAGGAACCGACCGCCGAGAGGACGACGATCATCGGCAGCAGCGCCGATTTGGGGATTTCGACGATCTTGGCGAAGAGCTTGATGCCCATGAAGCCGAAGATGGCGAGCCAGACGCACGACAGCGCGAGATTGCCGACGGTGAACCAGAAGAGGTGCGGGGTTTCGAGCAGCATCATCGGCCCGGGTTTGAGGCCGTGGATGTAGAGCGCGCCGATGATCACCGCGGTCACCGCGTCGCCGGGGATGCCGAGCGTGAGCATCGGGATGTAGCAGCCGCCGACCGAGCCGACGGCCGCCGATTCGGGCGCCACGATGCCTTCCCACGCGCCTTCTCCGAACGGGCGCGCGGGGTTCTTGACGCTGCGCTTGGCGTGGTCGTAGGCCATCAGCGCGGCGATGTCGCCGCCCGCTCCGGGCAGCGCGCCGACGACGACGCCGAGCACCGAGCAGCGCGAGGCCAGCGGCAGGTGCTTCTTGATCAGGCTCCAGGAAGGCATCAGCTTGCTGACGTTCTGCTTGACGATCGGAAAGCTCAGTTCGTGCAATTGCACCAGCACTTCGGAGACGCCGAACAGGCCGATCATCGCCGCGACGTAGGGCGCGCCGGCGGTGAGCTGCACGGAGCCGAAGGTGAAACGCGATTCCGCCGTCATCGGATCGAGCCCGACCATCCCGAACAGGATGCCCAGCGCGCCGGCGAAAACCCCCTTGGCCATCATCCCGCCCGACAGGCTGCCGACCAGCAGCAGGCCCCAGATGGCCAGCATCATGTAGTCGCGCGGCGCGAAGAGCAGCGCCAGGTTGGACAGCAGCGGCGCGCCGACGGCCAGGCAGAGCACGCCGATGAAGCCGCCGAAGACGCCCATCAGCGTGGTCAGGCCGATCGCCTGCCCGGCCTCGCCGAGCCGGGCCAGGGGATAGCCGTCGAGCGCCGAGGCGATGGCCGCCGGAGCGCCCGGCACGTTGATCAGGATGGCGCTGCGCGAGCCGCCATAGACGCCGCCGTAGTAAATGCCGGCGATCAGCGCCAGCGCCTCGTTCACCCCCCATTTGAAGGTGAAGGAGATCAGGATCGACACCGCCATGGTCACCGACAGGCCGGGAATCGCCCCGACGTAAATGCCGAAGAAGACGCCGGCGGCGGTCAGGAACATCAGGTAGGGATCGAGAAAGCTCATCCCGAAGTACGAAATATTGACCCATATATCGCTCATCGGAACATCCTTTCCACGAATCCTTCCGGCAGCACCACCGAGAACGCCGTCTGGAAAACGAGGTAGACCGCGGCCAGCGAAAGCACGTTGACCGCCAGCATGTGCAGGTAGCGTTTCTCCCCCAGCACCAGGCTCGCCGCCACCAGGTAGAGGAACGAACTGGCGATGAAGCCCAGCGGCTGAAGCAGAAACATGTAGGCGACCAGCACCGCGACGAAGATGATGTGCCGCGCCGGAAATACGACTTCGTAAAAGCTTCGCGCCAGCGTCTTGCCGGAGCGGAGTTCAGGGGCCGGCTTGGACAGCTCCCTGAAAATGATCAGCAAGGCGCTCACGCTCATGACCAGCGTCGCGCCCAGCGGCACGGAACCCGCCGAACTCCACGAAGAGAAGCCGGAAATCCGGTACGACAGATACAAGGCGGTGAGGCTGAACAACAGCATCGCCAGGCAAAAGCCGAGTTCCCCAGGCTGCCTCGGCTTGCGCGTTTCCTTTTCTTTTTCGCTACTCACTTTCGACCCTCCTCGCGCGAAAATGGCCGGGCAAAAACGCCACTCTACGCGGCTGTTCGCCGGAAACCGTCCTTCCCCCTTGCGAAAAAGCGCCGGACGGGGAAAGCCCGGTCTGCGCCGGGCTTCGTCCCCCCAGCCCGTCAGGGCTTGGCTATGCCGAATTTCTCGGGAGAGATCTTGGCCGCGCCGACGTCCTGCAGCAGCCAACTGGTCACCGACTGCCACTTGGTCAGGAAGGCGTCGGCCTCGGCGCCGGAGGTGTTCATCATCAGGTTACCGCGGTCGGCCATCAATTGCTTGAACTGGGGATTGTCCGCCGCGATCTTGAAGGCCTTGACCAGCGCCGCCTTGACGTCGTCCGGCGTATCCTTGCGCACGAAGACGCCGTAGAACGGCCCCCACGGGAGGTACTTGCCGAAGTCCGGATATTCCTGGGTGACCGGCGGCACGCCGGGCAGCGAGTCGATCGGATTGATGTCCACCACCGCCAGCGCGCGAATGCGGCCGGCCTTGATGCTTTCCGTCGCCGCGCCGACGCCGACCGGCGCAAAGTCGGCATGCCCGCCCATCACCGCCGTCACCGCCGGACCCTCGCCGTCGAAGGGAACGAACACCGTATCGAATTTGGTCACCGCGCCCAGCATCGAGGCGACCGTATGCGGCAGGCCGCCGGGGCCGGTCATGGCCATCTTGATCTTGCCGGGGCGCTTCTTGGCGTCGTCGACCAGCTCGGTCAGCGTTTTCCACGGCGCGTCGGCCTTGACCACGATCACGCCGACGCTGCGCGCGAGAATGTTCACCGGGAAGAACTTGTCGTAGTCGAATTCGGCCAGCCCGAGCACCTTGTGCAATTGCGGGTTTTCGGCGCCGAACAGCAGGTTATAGCCGTCGTTCGGCGCGTTGGCGACGAAATTCGTGGCGATCGCGCCGGTTCCGCCCGGCTTGTTGACCATCACGATCTTCTTGCCCAGGACGGCCTCGGCGTGCGGCTGGATGGCGCGCGACACGACATCCATCGCTCCGCCCGCGCCCCACATGATGGTGCCCGTAATGTCCCGTTCGGGAAAAGCCGCCGACGCGGCCGTTGCAAAAAGCCCCAGGGCTGCCGCCCCCAGAAGTTTTCTTGAAATCATTGACTCTCTCCGCTTTGCTTGTGTCACACCGAAATGACCGCCCGACGGCGCGCAAACCGAATCGGCCCGCCCGCCCGGCGCCCCGCCCGCTGGCACCCTATATCCAACTAGTCCAGCTAGCCAAGGATACTAGGAAAGCGCACCAGGCAAGTCAACTGACTAAAGTCGGGGTGTTTTTCGTGGCGCGGGCGATGCCGGGACGCCACGACCGTCGGTCAGCCGTTTGCGCCGGCTTCCAAGATTACCGGCGGCTTCGCCGCCGCATGAATTACTGATTCCTGATCCCTGGTACCGCCAGCGGCTGTTTCTACCCCGTCATTCCGGCGCAAGCCGGAATTCAGGAAGTTTGACGAACGAACTGGATCCCGGCGATCAAAGGGACGACGCCTCTGTACTTATATCAACGCTCATGCCGCGAAGCGGCTCACGGTTTGGAAGGCGCCTTTGAGAACCTGTTTGCGATCTTCGCTGGGAGGGCGGGGCTTCTGCCCCGCAATAACCGTGGTAGCGTAACTGCGGGGCGGAAGCCCCGCGCTCCCAGCGAAGGCGTGTCGCATCGCCCAAGGTCTGACGCTGGAATAAAGCCGTCGAAACTTGCCGCGTGTATCCATGTTTTGCGCATTTTTGGCTGGAGTATCGACACATGAACCTTGTAGTATAAGCATAAGCACGTCGTCCCGGCGAAAGCCGGGACCCAGTGCGTAGCTCAAATTCCTAGATTCCGGCTTGCGCCAGAATGACGGGGTAGAAAGAGTCGCGGTTGGCACTGAGAACCTGTTCACGATCTTCTCTGGGAACGCGGCAGGGCCATTGACTCTGTGGCGTCGTTGGCATCGTGGTGATTTTCCTGGGGCGCGGGTCTCCGGCCCGCCTTGGCATTGGCGCACCCGTAGGGCGGGAAAGCGTAGCGCCTCCCGCCGGTCGGGCTCTCCGGCGGCGCAGCCGCCGCGTCTATTATTCTGCGGCCTTTGAATCGTGCGGCGCGTTGCGCCGTAAAAAAGGACCGGCGGGAGGCGCTGCGCTTTCCCGCCCTACGGAACCGTCGCTGTTTTCACGCACACAGGTCAACTTTGTGTTCATGAGAAGATCGTGAACAGGTTCTGAGACACCAACAAATCAAGCCCCCGGCTTTGCCGGGGGTATTTGACTCAAGGTTTTTCGTGGCTTTGATCCCCGCCGCCCGCGGTTGAGGCGTTCATTTCTCAAGGCGCGAAAAATACCGTATCGTATCGATGATTTCCAGCGGAACGTGGCGGCAGACCGGGCTTTCGTCCCGATGTGGCCGGCTTTGGGGAACTGGAAGCCAGCAGATGGGATTTTTTCCGGCCTGGAGGGGATCTGTTTCTGGATGCCGCGCGCGGCATGCCCGCCCAGCGCTTCCGATATTTTGAAAACACAGGAGGGGTAATGGAAAAAACAGGCGCGAAGGCTTTTCTGCTTGGCATGACGCTGTGCTGTCCGGCCGCCTACACCGCCTACGCCGCGGAAACCGGCGGCCAGGAAATCACGCTGGACCCGGTGACGGTGACGGCCCGCGGGTACGCGGCTTCGCAATCGGACACGCCGGGCGGCGTGGGGGTGGCCACGGATGATGACATCATGGCGGCGGCCAGGAAAGGCAGTATCGTGGACGCCCTGGAGCGCCTTCCCGGAATCGCCCGCACGGGAGATTCTCCCTGGGCGCAGGATATCTCCATCCGCGGGCTTTCCGGCCCTTCGGTGGTCATCCTGCTGGACGGCAAGCGTATCAACACGGCCACCGACATGAACGCCCGCCTGGGCTTCATCAATCCAGCCGACGTGGAGCGCGTCGAGGTGCTGAAGGGGCCGGTCAGCGCCCTGTACGGTTCCGGTTCCATCGGCGGCGTGGTGAACATCATCACGCGCAAGCCCTCCTTTACCGGGCAGCCCGAGTCGCACGGCGACTTTTCCGCTTCCGGCGGAAGCAATCCCGGAGGCGGAAGCTTCTACGGCAGCGCCAGCGCGTCCGGCGAGAAGGCCTGGGTCTTTGCTTCCGGCGCTTACCGCGATTACGGCAATACCTACGGCGGACACGATTCCCGCCTGGACAACAGCGGCTTCACAGACAAGCAGGGGCGGGTCATGGTCGGCTTGAAACCCTCGCCAGCCCTGACGCTCCAGTTTGAAGCGCTGCGCTCCCTGGGCAAGGATATCGGCATACCCGGCGGGGTATCCTCGATGCCGGAGCTGGCCAGGGTGAGCTATTCCGGCGCCGCGTTCAGCTTCCTCGGCCTCGACGCGGTCCTGGACCTGAACGCGAAATATCTGAAAACCCTTGAAGCCAATTTCTATTACACGGAAAACAAGCGCTACGTGCGGGTCGATCGTATTCCCCCAGGGCCGTCGACCGCGGCTTATCCGCTCGAATTGAGGCCCACGGCCGATCATCAGACCTGGGGCGGGAAGCTCCAGGGCACTTTTGAAACCGAGGCGCACGTGCTGGTTGCCGGCCTCGATTTCTGGACCTGGGAGGTGGAATCCGTCCGCTACCGTTCCATGTACCGGCCGGCTCCCGCGGGCGGCCCGATCCAGTTCCACGATTCGCCGACTCCGGACGCCCGCCAGGTTTCCGTGGGGGTTTTCGCGGAAGACAACTGGAAGCTGGACGAGGCTCTTACCCTGAACCTCGGCGGCCGGCTCGACTACCTGCGCACCAAGGCCGACCCGATGTACAACGTCATGCCCGCTCCCGGCCCGAACAACACCAGCAAGACATTGTTGTACGGGCGCACGGACGAAAGCGACCTCGGCTGGCACCTGCATGCCGGCCTTACCTGGAAAATGGATCAGCGCTGGTCGCAATCCCTGCTGCTGGCTTCGAGCTATCGGGCGGCGGACATCATGGAACGCTATAAATACATCAACCTCGGCGGTTCCCTGGGATCGCTCTACGGCAATCCTGAACTGGACCCGGAACAAAGCTTCTATGTGGAATACGGGCTGCATTATGACAAAAAGCCTTGGCGCGCGGATTTGAGGCTCTTCGGCAACTCGGTGAGCGACTATATCGCGGAAAAGCGCGTCAGCGCGGACCGGGTGGAACTGGACAACGTCGATGACGCCCGCATCTACGGGGCGGAACTGGAAGGCCGCTGGCAGTTCCTGGACAACTGGGGGCTGTTCGGCAATGTGACGGCGCTCTATGGCCGGGATAGGGAAAATCACCAGGCCCTGCCCGGCGTCGCTCCGGTTTCCGGCCGGCTCGGCGTGGATTTCACCCATGCCAGCGGTTTCTGGGCCAGGGCGGACACTTACCTGATGGCCGCCCAGCACCGTACCCCGGACAATGTGGACGGCGCCCACGGCGTCGCCACCCTGAACGCCGCCCTGGGCTACCGCCGCCAGGCGGCGGGGCTGAAGCACGAGCTGGCGCTGTCGCTGGATAACATCCTGGATGCCCGTTACCGCAACTACCTTGCGCATCAGCGCGGTTACACGCTGTGGGAACCCGGCTTTTCCGCAACGCTGACCTACCGTCTCCGGTTCTAGCCGATTTCAAGCGGCGCGCTGTTTTTTCGAGGGGTTTTCCATGCAACTCGTTCCATGCAACATCGTGCCATGCCACATCGGCTCATGCCCAGGCGGTCCACCGCCATGAAACTCTTTCTTCCGGTTTTCTGCCTTGTTCTGCTCTGCGCCGGAAGCGTCCCGGTCCAGGCTGTGGAAGAACCGTCGCCCGCGCCGTCACCCGCCAAAAAACTGGTCCTCTATACGGCCCTCACGGCAACGACGCCGCAAATTCCGCTCTGGTCGGCGATTCGTTCCGGCTGGTCGGCGGAATATGCTCTTGAGGTGGAATACTGGAAAACCCTCGACGATCTCCGGGGAGTCATGCTGGCGGGCAAGGGCGATCTGTGGGTCGGGCATCTGGAGGGGTTTGCCCAGGCGGCGCGCCGGGGAGCGCCGGTAACGCTGCTTGCCGTCACCGGATGGAAAAAATTCTACTTCGTCGCCGCCGCCGGGGATGCCGCGGCCCAATCCCTATCCCTGGACCTGGACAGCCTTGCCCAGGCTCTGCGCGACCGGGGAGAGCCGCTGGCCGTGGCGCCGCAAGACAGCCCGGCGATCGCCATCCTGGAAGATATGGGCAGAAGGGGCGGCCCGGCGTTTGCCGTGGCGGCCATGCCGCCGCAGCAGTTGATGCTGGAAATGCTCCGGGGAAGCCGCCGTTTTGCGCTTTTGCCGGAACCGCTGGTATCGGCCTTGCTGGCCAAAGCGCCGGGACTGCGCGTCGCGGCGAGTCTCGAAGAGGAGTTTGCCCGGCGTTTCGGCGGCCCGGGGACGCTGCCGCTGGCGGGGATAGCCGTGCGCACGGGCTTTGCCGAGGAGAATCCCGAACTGGTGCGCGAGCTTGTTTCAGCCATGCAGGCCGCCGCGGCGCGGCTTGCCGCCAACCCGGAAGCCGCCGCCGGCGTCTTGCCTGAGCGTGTGCGTGAAGCCATCGGGCAGGATGTCCTGATGAATTCCTTGAGCCGCGACCTGATTCATGTGCTTCCCGCCGCGTCCGCCCGCAACGAGATCCTTTCCTTCCTGCGCATCGTCCTGCCGGAATCGTATGCTCCCGAAGCGCCGGACCGGCCCCCTTCGGAGCATTTTTTCCTGCCGCAACCCAGGTGAAAACCTTCGCTCCCTATATCGTTTCGGCACTCATCCTGGCCGGAATATTCGCCTTGGCCCGCTATCTGCTGGGCGCCGAACTCGCGCCGGCCCCGGACGCCATCCTGGCGGCATTATGGAAACTCGCGCGCAGCGGGGAACTGTTCCGGGAACTGGCGATCACGCTGCTGCGCGGAGCCTGCGGCATCCTGCTCGCCAATATCGCCGGTGTGACCCTGGGCATCGCCGCGGGTCTGTACGCCGGTTCGCTGCGCCTGGTGGCCCCGCTGGTGGCGGCGCTCCAGGCCTGCCCGCCGGTGGTCTGGATAACGCTGGTCATGGTCTGGGCGGGCACCGGTTCCGTGGTGCCCGTAGCCACGGTCTTTGCCGCGACCTTTCCGTTTGTCTTCAGCACCGCGGCGCAGGGGGTGATGGGGCTTGACCGGCGCATCGCCGCGATGAGCCGGCTGTATGACGTGCCCAAGATCAGAGTCTTGCGTCATTTTGTACTCCCCGGCGTGCTGCCGTACTGGCTGGCGGGTTTTTCCGGAATCCTGGCCGCGGGATGGAAAGCCGCGGCGGTCGCCGAATTCCTGGGTAGCCACCATGGCATCGGCGCGCGTATTTTCTGGAGTTACCGCAAGCTGAACATGGAGGAACTCAACGCCTGGGCTTTAACGCTCATTCTGCTCGGGGTGGCGCTCGAATGCGCGGTAATTACTCCTTTACGCCACAAGGCCGCGCAGTTGGAGTCAAAGGGAAGCGCAAACCATGCTTGAACTCGCCGGGGTAACCAAAAACTATGCCGGACGGATGGTTGTGGATTCGGCCAGCCTGGCGCTGAAAGCGGGGGAAATAGTGTGCCTGAGCGGGCCTTCGGGCGTCGGCAAGAGTACGCTTCTCGAAATGGCCGCCGGCCTCGTTTTGCCGGACCAAGGCAGGATACGCCGCAGATCCCCGCCCGCGCTCATGTTTCAGGACGACGCGCTGCTCCCGTGGCTGACCGCCGAAGCCAACATCGGCTACATCCTGCCCGCCCGCATGCCGCGGCTCGAAGCCGCGCGTCGCGCCGCCGCCTGGCTGGAGCGTTTTGGTCTCGAAGGCGGGCAGTATCCGCCCGCCATGAGCGGCGGCATGCGCCGCCGCCTATCCCTGGCGCGCACCTTTGCCTCCGGGCGGACCCTGCTCATCCTGGATGAGCCGTTCGCCTTTCTGGACGACGCCTGGCAGACCACCGTGGCCGAAGAAATGGCCGCCCGCGCTGCCGCCGGCGCGGGCGTATTGCTGGCCAGTCACACCATTGCCCCGTTTTCGCTTCCATGCTTCGCGCAAAAACCCTGCCGCATCGTTTCCGTTATGGAAACACCCCTGGTCATCGGGCGGGATTGAGCCTTGCGCGGGCCGCCATTTTTGTCGTCTCCCCGGTAGCCGGGGGCTTGATTTGTCAGCGCCTCAAAGGCGCCTTCAAAACCGTGAGCCGCTTCCGGCACAAGCGTCGATATAAGCACAGAGGCGTCGTCCCGGCGCAAGCCGGGACCCAGTTAGAAGCTGTTTTAAAAAAATTGGTACGAAAAATGCTTTGATCCCAAAAACCTCAATTCAAGCCTGGGTGAAGGGCGGTTTCTCCGAAACCGCCGCCCCCCGGCGCGCTCGGAGATCGCGCCCTACCCTGGATGATCCATCTGCTTCTCAGACGTCTTTCTGATTTCTAAAACAGCTTCTTCGGAAATCAACACGCGCCCGGAACGGAACGCCGCTGGAAGCGCCACGCCAATTCAATGGAAAACCAACGGAGCATTTTCGCACAGCGAAGCCGCGGAAGCCAGAACGTCGAGCGCTCATCCAGGGCCATCGCATGAAGGCCCTGATGCTTGAAACGGGCGGGGGTCGCAGGGCGGATGCCATCCGCCGGTTGTGAACCTCCGGCGCGAAGCGCCCGCAAGAAACGCTCTCCTCCGTCCTCTGAGCTATCATGGATGCCGTAGTGCAAATCCGCGAGGCCGGCATGAGTCACAAACACCTGCATCTGCTGCGCAGCATCTTCAGCGATCCGCCGAGCGCGAACATTCACTG
>JAISQQ010000016.1 GCA_031274075.1 Accumulibacter sp. | reverse complement strand
CGCGTCAGGCCGTTGAAGTTCAAAAAATGCCCTTGCCGCCAGACGGCCAGCGCCGCCGCGGAATAGGGATTGAACGGCGCGAGGTTGACCAGCACGGTCCCGGCCATCAAGGCCATTCCGGCGATGGCGATGCGGATCGGGATCGGCAGCAGCAGCACCAGCATGAGCGCCGCGCCGCCCACCAGGATGCCCACGCCGGCGCCCGGCGTCAGCCAGGCCAGGGCGCTTTGCGCTCCGACCAGCACCGCGGCGGCCAGCGTCCGGATCAGCAGGGCGGCGGCGAAAAACCGGGCCAGGATGCGGGACGGGGCGCTGCCGGCAAAAAACAGGCTCACGATCAGGCCGATGGCCAGGGTGTTGCAGACGATGATGCCGGTTTCCAGGGCGAAAAACGAAGGCGCGTCGTAACGGAGCGCCGGAGAAATGGCGAGCAGGTGGCGGAGATCGCCGGCGCCGAACAGCAGCGTTTCCGGAGAAAGCTGGATCAGCAGCCACAGGCCGATCAGCACCAGCCCGTATTCGGCATGCGGGACGGGAGCCAGGAAATGTTCCTGCGCCCGCGAGACACGGGCGAAGAAACGTTTGCCGCAACAAAACGACAGTATCGCGCCCAGGCAGGCTCCGAGACCGTTGCACAGCAGGTCGACGTTGGACGGCACCCGGGAAGGCAGATAGGACTGGATGCTTTCGATCGCCAGGCTCAGCAGCACGCCGGACGCGCAAGCGATCAGCGCAGCAGGCAGGCGGCGCGCGCGGCGCTCGATGCTTTGCGCCAGGAGAAATCCGAAAGGGACGTACGCGGCGACATTGATCGCCAGGTCGAACAGCGTCCAGTAACGGGGCCAGCCGGCTTCGAGAAAAACGAAGGGCGAAATGCCGGAAGCGCGCCATCCGGAAAACGGATGCAGGCTGGCATAGACGATCAGCGCAAGATACGCGATCGCCAGATAACGCGGCAACAGCGGCAGGACCTGGGGATCGCCGCCGGCTGGCGACGAAGCCGCTTGTGGAGTACCGGTAGGCATGGGCTGGAAGAGCTTGTGGAGACGCGGATTTTACCCAAAGGCTCCGTTCGAGTGACAGGGGACAGGGTTTCCTGGGAGCGTGGGGCTTCTGCCCCGCAACGACGGGAATGACACGACCATCGCTGTTGCGGGGCAAAAGCCCCGCGCTCCCAAGTTCTGGAAACCCGGCGATCGGGTTCATTTTTTCATGCGCGATGAGAGGCATTTGCCGCCACGATGGAATATATCCACAAGGATTCGCCAAAGGCCCGGCTTTTCGTCGGGCTTCATTTCATTCGCCTCGACCATGCGCCTCGCGCCCGATAAAAGGAAGAATGACGCGATGATACAATCGAACGCTGTTTCTTCCGCGGTCCGTCATGTTTTCCATCTATCAGTTGAAACCCGCGTTCCAAAACCTGCTGCGTCCGCTGGCGAGGCGGCTGGCGGCGGGGGGCGTGAGCGCCAATGCGGTGACGCTGGCGGCGGCGGCGGTGTCGGTGCTGGTGGGCGGGGGCCTCTATCTTTTCGGAGCCGCGCAGCCTGTTTATTTTTTGTGCCTGCCGGCCTGGATGTTCCTGCGCATGGCGCTGAATGCCGTGGATGGCATGTTGGCGCGGGAATTCCAGCAAAAAACGCCCTTGGGCGCCTACCTCAACGAACTCTCCGATGTCATTGCCGACGCGGCCTTGTATCTGCCTTTCGTCACCCTGGCGCCTTTTGGCTGGGGCAGCGTCGGCAGCCTGATCTTTCTTGCCGCCGTCTCCGAAATGGCGGGCGCGCTGGGGCCGACGATCGGCGCGCCGCGCCAGTATGACGGGCCGGTCGGCAAAAGCGACCGCGCTTTTCTGTTCGGCGCGCTCGGTCTTTGGGTCGGCTTCGCGGGACAGTTGCCCGGCTGGACATTCTGGCTGCTGCCCCTCGCCTCTGCCGGGATTCTTCTCAATATCTTCAATCGTGTCCGCAGCGGACTCGCGGCGGCTTCAACCCTGGACTCCAACTCATGAACACAAACCCGGCGCGCGTTCCCGAAGAACACACTTTCAAAAGCCACGACGGCGCGGAACTCTTTTATCGCCGCTGGTCCGCCGCGACCTTGCCTCGACGCGGCGCGGTATTGCTGTTTCATCGCGGTCACGAGCACGGCGCGCGCATGGCGCATCTGGTCGATGAGCTTGATTTGCCGGATTTCGATTTTTACGCCTGGGACGCGCGTGGCTATGGCCGTTCTCCCGGCGTGCGCGGCGATTCGCCCAGTCTCGCCCATTCCGTGCGCGACGTGCAGTGCTTCGTCGAGCATTTGCGCGATGTCTGGCAAATCGCCGAAAGCGATATGGCGGTGCTCGCCCAGAGCGTGGGCGCGGTGCTGATTGCCACCTGGGCGCACGATTACGCGCCGCGCGTGCGTTGCCTGGTGCTCGCCTCGCCGGCTTTCAAGGTCAAGCTCTACGTGCCGTTTGCCCGTTCCGGCCTGCGTCTGTTGCGGGCCTTGCGGGGGAATTTTTTCGTCAATAGCTACGTCAAGGCAAAATTCCTCACCCACGACCCCGAGCGCCAAGCCTCCTATGACGCCGACCCGCTGATTACCCGGCCCATTTCGGTCAATATCCTGCTGGCGCTCTACGAGGCCGCCGACCGGATCGTGGCCGACGCGCAGGCGATCGTCGTGCCGACCCAGGTCCTGATTTCCGGCGCGGACTGGGTGGTGCATCATGGGCCGCAACACGCGTTTTTCGAGCGCCTGGGCGCGGCGGTCAAGGAAAAACACGTGTTCGAAGGGTTTTATCACGACACTTTCGGCGAACGGGAACGCCATCTGCCGGTCCGGAAAGCGCGCGATTTCATCCTGCGCCAATTTGAACAGGCCTGGTCGCGGCCCGATCTGCGTCAATCGCATCGAAGCGGGCCGACGTTCGAAGAGTCCCGGACGCTGGCCGCGCCCCTTTCTTCATTGGGACTGCGCGGCCTGTACTGGCGGTTTTACCGGCTCGGCCTGAAATGGGCCGGCTTCCTTTCCGAAGGCGTCGCGCTGGGCCAGCGTACCGGCTTCGATTCGGGCAGCAGCCTCGACTACGTCTATCGCAACACGCCGACGGGCCGGGGATTTCTGGGCCGCGGCATAGGCAAATGGATTGACCGCTTTTATCTCGAAGCCATCGGCTGGAAAGGAATTCGCCAACGCAAACTGCATATCGGGGAATTGTTGCGGGACGCTTTTTCCCGTTTGCGGGCGGAAGGCCGTCCCGTGCGCGTGCTCGATATTGCCGCCGGGCATGGGCGCTATGTGCTCGATGCGCTGGATGTGTTGGATGCGCCGCAGTCGCCGCGCCAGGAAATATGGCCCGAATCCATCCTGTTGCGCGATTTCAGCGAACTGAACGTGCGCGCGGGCACGGCCCTGATCGCGGCCAGGGGGCTTGCCGGCATTGCCCGTTTCGAGCAGGGCGACGCTTTTGACCGCGCCAGCCTGGCGGCAGTGACGCCGCGCCCGACCCTGGGCATCGTTTCCGGCCTGTACGAGCTGTTCCCGGACAATGACCAAGTGGCGGCCTCGCTCGCGGGCCTGGCCGACGCCGTGGAAGCGGGCGGCTATCTGATCTATACCGGCCAGCCCTGGCACCCGCAACTGGAAATGATCGCCAGGGCGCTGACCAGCCATCGCGGCGGCGAAGCCTGGGTCATGCGCCGCCGCACCCAGGCGGAAATGGATCAACTGGTCGAAGCCGCCGGGTTTGAGAAACTCGACCAGCGCATCGACCCGTGGGGCATTTTTACGGTGTCGCTGGCGCGGCGTTCGTTCTCGCAAAATGGAGCATCGACACATGATTGAAGTCGAGAAGTATCTCTCAATGGCCGGGAAATTCGATAGTCATGACCGCTTTGTCCGCTCTTACCATAAATTCTGGGTCTGGTTCCTGCGGCATGAGAAAGAATTTTTCGCTGTTCTCAGCCAGAAGAGCAATAGCGATGAAGTCAATGAGAAATTCTTTGAAAAAATGTCCGTCAAACTCGAAGAAATAAAGGGGAATTGCTACTATTTCCTGGCGGGCATGAAAGACGAGCATACCGCCGAGCTTATCCTCTCCGCGGAAGGCAACATCAAGAACTTTGTCTTTGTCGAAGAATTGGTCGCCGTCGCGCCCGCGATCGAGGGCTGGAAATTTGTCGCCCTGAAGCCAGCCCTGGGTATCGAGCACATGAGCATGGAGCAATTCCACATCAAGATGAATGGGCACGTCTTCGACAAGAATAACCAGTCTTTCTATGAGGACAATGATCCGGAATACCCCGATGAGATCAACATCGCGATCGTTCATGATGACCTGAAAAAGAAAAACACGTCGGAAATCGCCAAGGGCGTCCATATTTTCCTGGATTGTTGTCTGGGAGAGTTTGAGTTCGCCACCACCATTGACAAGCTGCGTGTCGTCGGCAAACCCAAGACCGGGGAAACCGTGCGCCCCATCCTGGAACTGGGGGAATTCCTGGCGCGGCGAAAAAATGAATCGTCATGTAATGGCGCAGATGGCGCGGAAGAAACGATTCCAGACGAAGAAGCGCAGGAATTTTCACTGCTGGAAGGAAGGCTGGACAACGGAAATCCCGTCCTGGCGGCCATCGACACAAGCCTGCTGGGCCTGAAGAATCGGGCGCTTTATCCATGGATTGCCAATCTGCACGTACAATTCGACGCGCCAGACAATAACGGAATGCCCGGCAAGGAAAGCAGCGACACGATGTCCCGGATCGAGGATGATTTGCTGAAAATCGTCCAGAACGACAGGAGCATCCTGTACATTGGCCGGGAAACCGGCAATGGCGAAAAGCAGATGTATTTCGCCTGCAAGGATTTCCGGAAAATTTCCAAGGCCTGCTATCGGATTCAGGACGAATATTCAGACATACTGGCCATCGAGTACGATATCTACAAGGACAAATACTGGCAATCGTTCAGGGAATTCGAAAGTGGCCTTGATCGCCCGACTATTCCTATTCCATCATGATGGATGAACCCGCGTCCATCCCCTGGCGGCGTGGCGTCCTTTGGCTTTTGTTTCTTGGCCCCCTGTTTTTCATCAGCTATGGCTATGCCAACGCGCTGGCTGCCCGATGGGACGCCGCGGGCCAGGTCGGCTGTTTCTACTTCGAGTGGGAAAAAGGGATTCCCTTCTGGCCCTGGAGCATCGTTCCTTACTGGTCGATCGATCTTCTCTACGGCCTGTCCTTCTTGTGCTGCCGCAATGCGCGAGAGACGGACAGCCTGGGTCTGCGCCTGTTGAGCGTGCAAGTGATTTCCATCGCCTGTTTTCTCTTTTTCCCCTTGCGTTTCGCTTTTCTTCGCCCCTCTCCGGAGGGCGTGTTCGGCGCCTTGTTTACCCTGCTCGCCAGCTTCGACCAACCCTATAACCAAGCGCCTTCGCTGCACATCGGCCTGCTGGTCATTGTCTGGAAACAGTTTTCCACGCTGGACGTTTCGCCGCGCCTGCATGCCTTCATTCACGGCTGGGCGCTCCTGATCGGCGTTTCGGTGCTGACCACCTGGCAGCATCATTTCATCGACGTTCCCACGGGACTCGCCGTCGGCCTGTTCTGCCTCTGGCTGTGGCCCGACGAAGGAGCGTCGCCTTTATTGAAACGCGCCGTCGATGCGGGCCACTGGAAACTGGCCGCGTATTACCTGGCAGGCGCGGCCCTGAGTCTGGCGGCGGCGCTGGCCCCGCGCCAACCCGGCGTTCCCGCCTTCCTCCTCGGCTGGCTGGCGCTGGCGCTGACGCTGGTCGCTTGCAATTACCTCCGGGCGGGCGCGGCGGGATTCCAGAAAAGCGAACGGCAAAATACCGGGCGGCGCACGCTGGCGTCGGCCTGCCTGTTTGCCCCTTATACCCTGGCGGCGTGGATCAACTCGCGCTGCTGGACGCGAAAAAACCCGCGGCCCGACCAGATTGCCGATGGCGTCTGGCTGGGGCGCTTGCCTACGGCGCGCGAATTTGCGCAAAGCGGCTGCGCCGCGCTGCTCGACCTGACGGCGGAATTGCCCGCGCCGGCGCGCGTGCCGTACTATCGAAACCTGCCCTGCCTCGATTTGACGCGCCCTTCGGCGGCGTTTCTCCTCGAAGCGGCGCGAACCATCGAAGCCTTGCGCGAAAAGGGCGCGGTACTGGTGGCCTGCGCCCTGGGTTTTTCGCGCAGCGCGGCGGCGGTGGCGGTCTGGCTGCGCCTGACGGGACGCGCGGCCAGCATGCGGGAAGCCGTCGCCCTGCTGGCCGCGCGCCGTCCCCGGATGGCGCTGAACGCGGCATGGCTTGAACTATTGGATGGAACGGAACGTCTCATTTCCGGGGGAAGACATGACGAACGAAAATAACGCCGCCCTGCTCGCCGTCGGCGTGGCCTTGTGCGCCAGCGGGCGGCGCGTCGACGCCTGGAGCCGCATGCTGACCGGCGTCACGCTGCTGCTGCTGCTTTTCCTGCCGTTGGCGCTGGACAAGGATGAGGCCGAGGCCGCGCCTCCCGGCATGGCGCTGGCGGGTTTGATCATCGCGTTCGGCTTTTGCCAGATGTATTACGCCCTGCGCCTGGCCTTCGACCGCCCCGTGTTCGCCCACTGGCTGCGCCAGCCGGAAGACGACGCGGCGCGACTCGCCGCCTTTGACGCGGCGCTGGCCCAATTGGACCTGCGGCGCCCCGCGCCGCGCCCGCTGGCGGAACGCATCCTCGGCGTCCGCCGCCTGTTTCGCCGTCAATTGCTCTGCCTTGCCGTTCAGAGGACAGAGGACTGATGACAGAGGACAGTTCAGTTACCGGGCGCTTCGCGCCCGCAAATATTACTGTCTTCTGTCCTCTGTCCTCTGTCCTCTGGAACGCGCTCCCAGGAAACCCCGCCGGCCTTCCCGGCGCAAAACCTCTGGATTCCCGCCTTCGAGAGAATGACGAAAGCGGGCGGAGAATGGACATCGATCCCTCAGATTTTGTCCCAAGGCGGTTTCCCGTTTAAAGTACGCCATGATGCTACTGGAAAACACCTTCGCCTCCCTTGCCGCCGCGGCCTTTTGCGCCTTCATCAAACTTTGGACCGGCGTGCGTCCGCTATGGCGCGGAAGC
>JAISQQ010000189.1 GCA_031274075.1 Accumulibacter sp. | reverse complement strand
TAGGAGTCGTTGGCGTGAGACACGGTCATGGCGCCCGCGCCGATGGCCATTACCGTCAGCGCCCTGGCCAACTCGGAATCGAGCCCGAGCGTAGGCATCAGCGGACTGAGGATGGAGGCCGTCGTGATCAGCGCCACCGTCGAGGATCCTTGCGCCGTCTTCAAGATGGCCGAGAGCACGAACGGGAAGAAAATGCCCATGACCTGCATGGTGCCGACGTTGGCCTTGATGAACGGCACGATGTCCGAAACCGCGATCACCCGTCCGAGCACGCCGCCCGCCGCGGTGATGAACAGGATCGGGCCAACGACTTTCAGGCTCTCGTTGGTAAGGTCATAGAACTTGTCCGTCATTTTGGCTTTATGGATCTGGATGAACCCAAACAGGGTCCCGACACCCAGGGCAATGATGGGCGCGCCCAGGAACCTCAGGATATCGGCAAACGTGCCCGTCATCTTGGCCATGGCGGCAATGGAACCCAGGGCCATCAGCACGATGGGAGCGACGATCGGCGCGAAGGACATGAAGGTGCTGGGAAGCTCGCCATACGCGGCAACCAGTTCCTCATAGGTCTTCACGATCCCCGCCCGGTCCGCCTCGTCGCTCGCACGTTCCTTGCGGCCAACATAGGCAGCGAAGAGATAGGTGCCGATCAGCGCGGGAATGGAAATCACCACGCCCAACGCCATCACCAGCAACAAATTGTTGCCGAGTCCAAGAGTGCCAGCGGCGGCGATTGGACCGGGCGTCGGCGGGATGAACACGTGTGAGGCATAAAGACCCGTGGCCAGGGCCACGGTCATGGCGACGGAACTTGCCGCCGTGCGCTGCACCATGGCCCTGCGGATCGGGTTCAGGATGACGAAGCCGCTGTCGCAAAAAACAGGGATGGAAACGATCCAGCCCATGATCTCGACCGCCAGCACCGGCCGCTTCTGGCCGACGATCTTGACTACCGTGTCGGCCAGCTTGATGGCCGCGCCGGTCGCTTCCAGCAGGGTGCCGATGAGCGCTCCGAGAATGATCACGATACCGATGCTGGTGAAGATTCCGGAAAACCCGGCGCCAAGCACCGTGGCAATGCCTTGCGTCGTTTTCCCGCCGGCGGTGACGTCGACCAGCGGGATTCCCGCCAGCAGGCCGAACACCAGCGATACGATCATCAGCGACAGGAACGCATGGATTTTAAGTTTGGAAATCATGTAAATCATCGCCGCGATGGCGATGATGAACGTAATGATCAATGGCCAGCCAGTCATTTGAGCTCTCCCTTGCGAAAAACGGTTTATCGAACTTTCCAACAGGAATCTGCCGGATTGGGACAGGTCAAGGGCGATGCCGGCAGCGAAGCATTGACGCGTCGAATCCGTCGATACGATGGCGGGTTCAAGGCAGGCAAGGCTTCGAAGCGTCCGTTCCCCGAAGTTCCCCGAGTTCGTCCGGCAGTGAGGACTGCGCATGGAAAGATACATCAAACCGCGGCAGATTACTCACTTTCCGAACCTGCCCTCCTTTTTGAGCGCGTGACGCTCGATGAGACTATTTTTTGCCCATCTCGTCTTCACATGGCTCGACTTTTAACGGAGTAGCTCCTGCGGGCGTCGCGGCGGTTTTCGCAGGGCGAATGCCAATTCGCCGGTCCCAAGCTTCCGGCGCGTGATCGCCGGTGGTATGTTTCTCCCCGCGCACGCAAATGGTGCGGACAGGGCGTTTCTCTGACCGGGTGGCGTGCGGAAAATCACGCGCCGCCGCGAGTCTTCATGCGCGTTTGCGGGCTTTTGCAGGACCGACTACATGCAGGGTACGCCGCTTTTCGAGTCGGCCCGGATGTCCGATGGGACGGGCATAATGAGACGCGGCACGAAAGGGGCTGAACTCCACCCCTTCCGCTTTCGTCCCTGGCGTTCCGGTCACGCCCAGAACCCCCGCGCCACAGAATCCGGTTTCCCGGCGCGGGAGGAACTGTCAGCCTTTGGGCTGAAGCGCATGCAGGCTCATGGCAAGCGACACCGAAGTGAAATAGCCTATGGTGACCAGCAGCTCGGCAATCACCGCGCGGCCCAGCTCGGCCTCGTAACGGGCAAAGCTCGCGTCCTCGATCATACCGCCGGCGAGAATGTCGCAGACCGCGTCGCAGATCACACCAAGACGTCCGCCGCTTGGTTCGGGTCGCCGCTTTTCGAGGATGGCGGTGACCACCGCCTCGGGAACCCCCGCTTTCCGCGCATGCCGGCTGTGGTTGGCGATGACATAGGGCGCATTCCAGAAGACCGCTGTCGAAAGGATCGCCACCTCGCTCTCCACCTCGTTCAGCACCGGCGAGTGGTCGATATGGGTGCCGATGATCTCCATCCCTTCGGCCAGATGCGGGTTGTGCAGCCAGATGTTGAACGGAGTGGGAATGCGTCCCCGCCCTTCGCCCAGCCGCGCGATGACTTTCTTCTGTTCGTCGGAGGCCTTCTCCGGGTCGATACGTTCGAGTCGATTGTCCATCTTTCTATCTCCTTTCGTGAAACGATGCCGGAGCAGGATCCCGCATTGGCATGCTGTGTACCAATCGGAATCCTGCATCTCGTAGGGATACGGCTTTGCGCTTCCCAGACTCAGGAAACGCGCCGTGGCTTGCACGGCAAGCGAGAGGATCCACATGCACCAAGCCCACCTGTCCGCGTAGCTTGCGAAAAACCACTAGGCGATGAGACTGGTCGGCCAGTCGATGTGGAGGATCCGTTCGAAGACCCCATACATAAACGCCGTCACGCCGATCGCGAGGATCACACTGAGCCGCCAAGTCTCGCGCCCCTCGACGCGCATGAAGGCCACCATTACCAGCGGCACCGCCAGGAGCATACCGACCAATGCCGTGCACAACTGGAAGAGGATGAACCAGCCAAAGAACCTTGCGGCCCGTGTCAGAACCAGCCTGGTTGGCATTGCTTCGTTATGAAGGTCCATGTGCAAGCCGCCCCCTGCCTTCGCACCGGCTGCCGGATGGAGGAAGACTTTGCCTACAAGACTGATCGTTCCGGCAATGACGAGGAGGCTCGCGACCACCGTCGGCCCGATCTTGGCCAGAAAGTGCCATTCCTGCGCGGTCACCAGCATGTAAGCCCCGATGCCGATGACAAAAACATGGAAAAGATCTTCAAGCCGGGGTTCGAAGCGTAACCCCGCCTGGCGCGAAAGCCCGCCGCCGCGTACCAGCTTGATCAACGGACTGAAGAAGACGAGCCCCGCGATTGAGAGCAAGCCGATGACGCCCGGGCGCGTCAACCAATCCATGCCGTAACGCATGAAGGAGATCGACATGTAGCGTTCGATCAGCACCCCGAGCACCAGGCCAAGGATCAGTGGCGGGCGCGCCCACTTCAGACGCTTCATGGTCCAGCCGACCAGTCCGGCGACCAGCACCACGATCAGGTCGCCCCAGCTTCGGGAGGCCTGGAAGGCTCCGACAAGAACGATGGGCAGGATAACCGGCAGGATGACCGAGTAACGCAAGGTCGCGACCTTGGCGAGAGAGCCGCTGAGGAAGAAACACAAACCCGCGCCGAAGATATTGGCAAGAGCGATCGACCAGACCATGGAATAGGTCAGGTCGAGATGCTTGGTGAGCATGTCCGGCCCCGCGGAAAACCCGTGCACCATCAACGCCCCCAGCAGAATGGCCTGCACCGCGCCGCCAGGCACGCCAAAAGCCAACATGGGCACCAGCATACCGCCCTCCCTCGCATTATTGCCCGATTCCGGGGCAATCACGCCGCGCACATCACCCTTGGTAAAGGATTCCTTGGCGCCTTTCAAGGTGGCCATGGCATGACCGTAGATGATCCAGTCCGCCACCGCCCCGGTAATGCCGGGAATCATTCCGAGGAAGGCGCCAATACCGCCGCAACGCAACACCAGAAGCCAGTTTTTCAGCACATCCCTGACGCCCTGCATCATCCCTTTGCGCACATCGATGGCCGCAACCTCGGCCATCGCCGCACGTTGGATGGCGAGGTCGCACAGTTCCGGCAGCGCGAAGATACCGAGCAGCATCGGCACCAGCGGGATACCGTCTTCCAGATAGAGAAATTCACCTGTCCAGCGGAGTTGCCCGGTCTGGAGATTGGCGCCGATCATGCTGATCAGAATGCCGGCGCAGGCCGCGACGACACCCTTCAGCGGTGCTTGGCCCGACAGGACGGAAACCATCGCCACGCCGAAAATCGTAAGCGCCAGTATTTCGGGCGTGGCAATCGAGAGGACAATAGGCCGCACCAATGGCAGCATGACTGCCAGGATGAGCGCCCCGATCAACCCGCCAAGCAGCGAAGACGAGTAGCACGCGGCCAGCGCGCGCGACGCCTGGCCTTTCTTGGTCATCGCCAGGCCATCGAGCACCGTCGCCTGCGAAGCCGAGGCTCCGGGTACGCCAAAGAGCACCGCCGTAAGCACATCCGAAGTGGCAATGACCGAATGCATGCCGAGCAGCATGGCGAAGGCCGCGTAAGGGTCCATTGTATAAGTGAACGGCACCAGTAGCGCAAAGCCGGTCAGCCCGCCGATTCCGGGAATCAGGCCAAGGGCGATCCCGACCAGAACGCCCAGGACCAGAAAGATCAGGCGGTCGAATGACAAGATGATCGACAGCGCGTGAACAGCCGCCGTCAGAGTGGGTGAATCGCTGAAAAAGTCCATGAGTTATCCAATTGGCAAGTATGCTCACGCTATAACCTGCTTGGGTTGAAGACGGGCGCATCGCTTGCCCAGGTATTCACCCCGGGCAACGCCGATGCCGTATCCCAAGCGCCTGACGCTTCGACAGCACTGTCCTAGTCGGCAAGAGTCGGATAAAGGATTTTCGCCGTGCGGCCCCAGACCCAGGCGCGATCCTCCTCGCTCAAAGACGCGAAGCAGGCGTTCCCCTGGTCTATCAGCTTCTTCAACGGCCCCGCCGAGGCCGGATAGTTCGAGCCGAAGGCCAGGTGATCCGCGCCAAACACCTTAACCAGACGCGGGAAGAACGCCTCGGCCCCGCCCGGCGCCGCCTGCGCCAGCTCAAAGGTCTTCGGCGTGATCTTGAGATAGACGTTATTGTATTTCGCCAGATCGAACAGCCCGGCACAGGCGGCATAGGGAGGACCTTCCTCCAGCACGGGGCGTCCACAGTGGTCCAGCGCGATCCTGACCTTCGGGAAGCGCTGGGCCAGTTCGGCCACCATGTGCAGGCCGGCCGGAGTGGTCTGGATCACGATGGTCATGCCGATTTCGGCGCAGCGCTCCCAGATCGGGAAGGTCGCCGGATTGACCAGCCAGCTTCCGTCGCCCTGATGCGTCGCCCCACCGGTGAAAAACCGGATCCCGCCCATGCCGCGGGCCAGCCAGTAATCGAAAGTCTTCAGCGCATCGGAGGCCAGGAAATCGAAGGAATAAACACCGGTGAATCGCTTCGGCTGTATCGCCACGCAGTCAGCCACGTAAGAGTTATTGTGTCCGTAGGTCGTCGAGGAATGCACGATCGCGGCCTTCGCAACCCCGGCCTCGTCCATCTCCGCGATCATCTGTTCGAATGTGACCGGACGCGTGGCGGACCACTTGGAGCGATGTCCCTGCTGGGGAGCGATAGGGTAACGAACCGTGTCCGTCGAAATGATGTGCGGGTGAATGTCGATGATTTCCGGCTTCATTTTGATTGAACCTCCTGGTTACATGTTGGGTTGATCTCGTGCTGCGTTCTTGTTCATATCAGAGCGGACCGGGAACACGGGAGAACAGGCCCCCGGGAGCGATACCCCCGCCTTCCCGGCGGTCATTCAGGACTTGCGATCCCGGACCTGGCGCGCCAGCTCGAGCACTGATTCGGGCGTGGCATACAGCTTGTTCACGATATCTTCCACCACCTTCCCGTCGACTGCCTCGACCAGGTAGCCGATACTCTTCAATACCGTGAGGAACTCGGGGTCCACAATCATCTTTGCAAAGGCCGCGCGCAGCGCATCGACACGATCCTGAGGCACGCCTTCCGGCAGCGCGATGGGCCGTCCCGCGTCAAACGGCAACAGGAAGAAGTCGAACAGGGCCTTGACCTCCGGCTTGGTGACATAGGAACTCAAGTTCGAGACTTGCGGATAATCCGGATGGCTTTCCCATGCCAGATGCAACAGCACTTTCATGCTGCCATCGGCGAGCATCCGCGCCGGTTCGCCCTCGCGCAGTCCGTCAATGGTCGAAGCCCAGCCATCGACTTCGCCGCGCTGCATCGCCAGATAGACCTCGCCGCGGCCCGTATAACCGGGAACGATGCTCAACTGGGTACCGATATGCTCGTTGAGCATCGCCGGCAGGATCCGGTTCTCGTTGGTGAAACCGGTCGCGCCAAGGGTCATTTTTTTCGTGAAGAGATCATCCGCCGTGGTCACCCCGGAGCGGGTCATGCCAACCAGGCAGTAATGGACCTTTTCGAGACTGCCGAGCCACGTCATTTTCCGTGGGTCGAAAGTGGACCTCTTGTCGAGCAGCGAAGTATAGAGGTTGTTGCGTTGCAGGAAACCAATGACAGTGCCATCATTGGGCTGTTTTGTCTGGAGCGAGGAAGCCGCGACCATTCCTCCCGCCCCGACGACGTTCATTACTATCGGTTGGGGTTGCCCGGGAACGTGCTTTACGAAGAAGCGCGCGAACTGGCGCGCAATAGTGTCCGTCGGAGTGCCTGCGTCGGCACTGACAATGAGTGTCAGGTTCTTGCCGCGATAGAATTCTTCGACGGACTGACCCAAAACCGGTCCGGAAAGCATCGTTGCGGCCGCAAGAATGAAACCGCACAATGCCGTTCTACGTGTGATGTCCATAGTCGTTTACCTCCTGGTAGTAGATAGTAGTTAGTGGTCTGCAAAGAAGATTGCCATCGATCTCCCTGGCGATCCAGCCCGTCCGGGATGTCGGGCCGGAACGCTCGGATTGCAGGGGTAACTTTAGTGGTTACGCCCAATACATAAAAGCAGGGAAAGTGAATTCTGATGGCTACGGAAAAGATTTGATATGCGCCACGCCGTTCGATCCGGCCGCCTTCGGGATATCGGCAGTCGATCTCTGCCTCCATAAGATCAAGCGCTGAGAACCTGTTCACGGTTTTTTACTCACTGGTCGAGAAATGAGTTGACATTCACAAGCCGAATGGATCGATGGAAGCCAGATTTCAAGCATGAAAAGAGACAGACGGGAAATGGATCACGAGACGCCGCAAGCAATCCGGAAGGATGGCGGTGAAACGGGTTCATGAAAGCGAATCCGCCGCCAGGATTGTCTGCGGGAAGCGGCATACTCGGCCAGCACTCAAAAAAGCCCGGCGAGAAAGCCGCACCCGCGCCATCGTCTTCATTGACGAATCCGGGCCGAGCGAACACCTGAGGCGTCGCTCGCACCGGAAATCGCGCGGCCAGACGCCGATTCTTCAGCACAGCGCCTGGCGTTGCGAGCGCCTCAAGCGAGCAGTTTCGCCGCGGCTTTCGCCGCCGACATGTCGGCCACCGCGGTGACGGCTTGCTTCTGCTTCAGGCTGCCCAGGCCGATGAACATATCTTGCAGATAAACAATGTCGTCGTCGCTCAGCGACAGATCCCTGGAATAGGGGCGCTGGACCTGGTTGAAATCCCAGATTGCCTGCGCCGAGGCCGCGTCGAATTTCTTCTGGGCGCGCTTGCGCGCTTCAAAGAAAGCGTCGTGCGATGCTGGCGACATCAGATAGCCGTAGAGCGTTCCATAGGCGGCCATCACCGCGACTATCTCCTCGTGCTTGTCCCTGATCGCGGACTCGGAGGCATACGCGGTCTGGAAGACGTATTTCGGCAGCGCCTCCCACATGTTGCCCTCGCTGACCACCACCAGCCCGTCTTTGTCGTTCAGATGCGAGATGCTGGAACAGCAGGCATCCACCTCACCTTTTACGACTGCGTCATAGCACTGGTCGTTGCCTCCCTTGTCGACGAAATTCACTTGCGAAGCGTCGACGCCCTTTTCTTTCAAGAGTTGCAGCATCAGCGCATGCAGCAGCCCCATGGTCGGTCCGACCGCAACCGCCTTGCCCTTCAGGTCGGCGAGCGTCTTGATCCCGTCAGGCTTTGCGAACACCGTCAGCGCGGTCCTCTTCATACCGGCGCCGACGATCTTGAGCTTGGCGCCTTGCTCGATCCGCGACAGCGCCATGTTGTAGCCCGATACCAGGCAGATATCCGCTTCCCCGGCGGCGATGGCGTCGAAGGGACCGGCGGGGCCGCGGGCCTCGACGATAAGCGCGTTGGCGCCGAATTTCTTGAAATAGCCCAACTGATCCATCAGTGCGTTCAGCGTGGCGTTCTCCAGCCCGGGGTTGCTGACGATCCTGAGCTGGGTGCTTGCGGACTGCGCGATATGCGGCACAGTGAGTCCGCCCGCGGCGATGCTCAAGCCGAGAAATCCGGTATTGCGCAAGAAACGGCGGCGGTCTTGGTTGAACTTCTGGGTCATTGATCCTCTCCTTTTCTGGTACGGTTGAACATCTAGGTCATCGATAGAGCGTTTCGGGTTAAGTTGCGACACATTTCATCGCATGAATGTCGATATGGGCATGACAGAGGACAGAAGACAGAAGACAGAAGACAGTAATTTTTGCGGGCGCGAAGCGCCCGGTAACTGGACTGCCCTCCGGTTCCCGGTTCCCGGATTCCGGCTTGCGCCGGAATGACGGGTGGGAAACAGCCGCTGTCTACGCTAAAACGCGGAACGCTCTATCTCCTTCTCCGGTTTGCCCGGCAGGCTCCACCGGCTATCCGAGGCTGCCCGTCACGTCGTCGAACAGTTCGTCAACCGATAGGCGGTGCGGAATGATCTTCTGATCGAGCGCCCAGTCGATCGCGGTCTGCAAGCCCTTGCGGTTGGCCTCCAGGCCAAGCGGCGGGAAGACCGCGGGCACGCCGCCTTCGGTCAACGCGCGACTCTCGGCGATCATGCGGTAGATCTCGCGCACGGCTTCAGGGTATTTCCGCGAGATGTCCCGATGAACGACGAACATGTGGTTGATCGGCACGAAGCCTTCGCGCGCGTACCAAGCCTTGGCGGCGTTGTGCGCGTCGGGTACCAGCGTGTGCACGCGCGGATCCTTGGGCATGTCTTCGCCGAGCAGGGCCGCGGCGAGCTGGCCGTCGAGCATCATCTGTGGAATGTTGGCGCCGGCCGGCAGGCGGACGCAATTTTCCGGATCATGGTATTCGGCCAAGTGACCGTCGCCCAGCGTCATCCAGGTGACCTTGTCGAGGTCCACGCCGTACTCGTGGCGCAGCACGCCGCGAATCCACAGGCCGGTGGTCTGCGCGTAGGTGCGCACGCCGACCTTCTTGCCCTCGATGTCCTTTGGGTCGAGGTGGCCGAAGTCGATGTTGAACCCGGCGCAGTGGTGCTGGAAGCGGCCCGAGATCGGCGTCGGCAGCAGCACGTAAGGCTTGCCGTAGGCCTTGGCCTGCAGGTAGGTGACGATGGCCAGTTCGCCGGCGTCGAATTTGTTTTCATTCAGCATGTCCTTGAAGCCGTCGTGCGCCTTTTTGGGGCCGCAGCAGTCGAGTGTGACGAGCTCGGACTTCACTCGTCCATCCTTTATGGCCTTGGTGACCGCATAGTCGGCCAGGTTGGTGCGCAGGGTCAGCGCCATGAGAATCTCCTTCCGGTAAGTTAAAGCCTGACTTCGATCAGGCAGGGACCTGGTTCGCGGGTCGAATCGACCATGGCCTTGTGGAGAGCCTCGGCCGTATCCACGGCGATACCGGGCACGCCCATGCTCTTGGCCAGGGCAAGCCAGTCGAGGCGAGGACGGCCGATGTCGATCATCGACAGTGCGCGTTCCCCAGGCGTCCCGGCGCCCATGTTGGCGTATTCGGCCTTGAGGATCGCGTAGCAGTTATTGGCGAAGACAATCGTCGTGACGCCCAGGTTCTCGCGCGCCTGGGTCCACAGTGACTGGATCGTGTACATCGCGCTGCCGTCGCCGACCATGCAGAACACGCGGCGGTCCGGGCAGGCCAGCGCCGCGCCGGTGGCCACGGGCGTGCCGTAACCGATGGAACCGCCCAGGTTGTTGATCAGGTCGTGCGGCGGCGCGCCCAGGGTCAGGCCCATGGATTCGCGGCCCGTGGTCAGCGATTCGTCTACGACAATGCCGTGTTCGGGCAGGGAGGCCGCCAGCGCGTGGGCGATGCTCGCGGGGTTGAGCGCGCCGCTCGGAACCGGCGTCTCGATGCGCGCCTGCACGAGCGGCGCGGCGCCTGTGGCGCCGAGCGCCTGCAGCAGCATGTCGAAGGCCAGCGCGCTGTCCTCGTCGGCTTCGACGAACGGATGAACGAGCGTGCCCTCTGGCTTCATCAGGCTCGGCTTGTCTGGATAGGCAAAGAAGGCCACGGGTTCCCGGGTCTCGACCGTGATGATGTGCCTGATGGTTTTCAAGAAGACCTGGGCCTGCGCCACGGCGTAGGGAATGCGCTCGATCGGCACGCGCCCCGCGCCCCGCTCGATGCGCGCGGTGAAGAACTGCGAGCCGAGCCGCGCGCCCGTGGCGGCCGCGACCTTGCCGGCTTTTTCCAAGGCTTCCCCGCGCGTGGCCTTGTTCGCCAGGATGATCATCGCCGGTTCGCCCGAACGCAGCACCTGGGCGACGTGTTCGACGCGCGCGGCGCTGGGCGTCTTGCGTTCGACGTCGACTTTCGGTAGCGGAACCGGTTCGCCGGCCTGCTGCCACGAGGTGTCGCCCGGCAGGATCAGCGTGGCGATCCGGCCCGGATGCCCGCTGGCCTGGGCTACCGCCTGCGCGGCGTCCCAGGCGATCGCCTTTGCCGAATCGGCGCGGCGCACCCAGTGGCTCAGCGGGCGTGCCAGGCCCGCGATGTCGGAGGCCAGCGGCGGGTCGTACTTGAGGTGCGACAGCGAATGCTCGCCGACGATATTGACCATGCCCGACGAGGCGCGCCGGGCGTTGTGGATATTCGCCAGGCCGTTGGCCAGACCCGGCCCCAGATGCAGCAGGGTCGAGGCCGGCGTGTCCTTCATCCGGTACCAGCCGTCGGCGGCGCCGGTGGCCACGCCTTCGAACAGGCACAATACGCCGCGCATCTTCGGATTCTCCAGCGCCGCGAGAAAATGCATCTCGGAAGTGCCGGGGTTGGCGAAACAGATGTCGACGCCCTGTCCGACCAGGGTCTCGACGAGGATTTCGGCGCCGTTCATGCTTCAGTATCCCGCCATTTCGCGCGCCTGGCCGACGACGCCGTAGGAGCGCTGCGGCGCCGACAGCAGCAGGCGATAGCCTTCTTCGAGCAGACGGCTGTGGTTCTTGGCCGTGACGTGGGGATTGCCGACCACTATCTGGTGCTTGCGGCAGATGTCGACGATACGGCGCATCGCGCCAAGAACCTCCGGGTGCTCATACTGGCGTGGAAAGCCCAGTTCCTGGCTCAGGTCGCCCTCGCCGATCAGGATGAAGCCGATGCCGGGGACATTGGCGAAGATGTCGTCCAGGTTCTCGATCGCCTGCGTGCTCTCGCACATCAGGCCGACCAGGATCTCACCCCGCGGCGCCAGCGGCCAGACATCGGCTTTCTCGTAATACTCGGCCATCGACAGGCCCCAGTAGCGCGCCGCGTTGGCCGGACCGTCGCCACGCACTCCCTTGGGTTCGTACAGCGGCGCGTTCTTCGGCCGGGCATAACGGCAGGACGCGACGGCGTTGTAGGCCTGCTCGACGGTGGCCACGTGCGGCCAGATTACGCCGTAGCAGCCGCGGTCCAGCACCTGCTTGGCGAAGCTCTGGTTCATCTCGACGCCGTTGGCCGGAATGCGGCCGATCGGCGTCACCTTGGGCGCTACCGAGCCGGACTCGGCGATTTGCTTGCGGTTGAGCAGGTATTGCAAGGCGTCGCCGAGCGCGCTGACGTCGTAGGGGTTGTGCTCCATCTCGAAGGCGATGCCGTCGTAGGGCGCGTCGCTCATCTCGATGGCGGTCTGCTTGTCCAGCTTGGCGAAGGCCATGTAGGCGGGTTTGCCGGATTCGAAGGCGCGGATGATGCCGTTGAGGCGGGGGGTGGACATGTAGTTCTCTCTTTCTCTTTTCGCGCCGCGGCTTCAGCCGGCGGCGCATACGGTTGGCATGATTCGGGCCTCAGGCCAGCGCCGGGTACAGCTTCCGCGCGGTCTTGCCGAAGATCCAGGCGCGCTCTTCCTCGCCGAGGCAAGCCAGCCCTTTCCCAGCCGTCGCCAGGATCTCCTTGAGCGTGCCGGGCGAGGTCGGGAAGTTCGAGCCCCAGGCCAGGCGCGACGCGCCGAAGGCTTCGACGACACGCGGGAAGAAGGTCTCGGCGCTCGCCTTTTCCTTCTTCACGTCGCCGAAGATGCGTGGCGTCAGCTTGAGGTAGATGTTTGGCAGGTCGGCCAGCGCGAACAGGCTGGCGGCGTTGGCGTAGGGAGGACCGTCGAGCACGTCGGGGCGGCCGAGGTGGTCGAGGATGATGTTCACGGCCGGAAACCTTTCGGCCAGCATGCGCACCTGGGGCAGGCCGATCGGGCCGGTCTGGATGCACATCGGCAGCTTCAACCCGGCCAGCGTCTCCCAGGCCTTGAAGGACTTGGGATTGTCGAGTTCGCTGGGGTCGAAGTCCTTGGTCGAGCCGCCGGTGAAGATGCGCAGACCGGCCAGGCCCTTGTCGGCCCAGGCCTCGATCACCGCCGCCACGTCGTCGGCCAGCATATCCACGGAGCCGACGGCCACGAGCCGGTCCTTGTACCGATGGCAGCCGTCGATGACGTAGCTGTTGTCGAAACCGTAGGTCGTCGAGGAGTGCACGACGGCGGCCTTGGCGACGCCGGCCTCGTCCATGGCCTCGATCAGCGCCTCGACGGTGCTCGGCCGCTCCTGCGACCAGTCCGAACGTTTGCCGAACAGCGGCGCGGGCGGGTAGCGCTTCTCGTCGTCGGAGATGATGTGGGGATGGATGTCGATGATGTTCATGGTGTCCGTCCAGATGAAGAGTTACTTACAGGCCCTTGGCCTTGAGGTGCTTGTCCAGGCGCGGGTAGACGCGGCGCGCGTTGCCCTCGAAGATGGCGCGCCGGTCGGCGTCGCTCAGCGCGGTACAGCCGTCGATGTAGCGCTTGGTGTCGTCGAAGTACTCGCCGGTGTTCGGGTCGCGGCCGCGCACGGCGCCGATCATTTCGGAGCCGAACAGCACGTTGCTCGTCGGTACGACCTTGGTCAGCAGTTCCACGCCGGGGTGGTGGTAGACGCAGGTGTCGAAGAAAATGTTGTTCAAGAGCCCTTCGAGCGGGCGCTTGGCGATCTCCAGCGACATGCCGCGGTAGCGTCCCCAGTGGTAGGGCACGGCGCCGCCGCCGTGCGGAATGATGAAACGCAGCGTCGGGAAGTCCTTGAACAGGTCGCCCTGCAGCAACTGCATGAAGACCGAGGTGTCGGCGTTCAGGTAGTGGGCGCCGGTACTGTGGAAGCAGGGATTGCACGAGGACGCGACGTGGATCATGGCCGGTACGTCGAGCTCGCACAGCGCCTCGTAGAGCGGATACCATTCGCGGTCCGTCATCGGCTTGCCGGTCCAGTAACCCCCTGTCGGGTCAGGGTTCAGGTTGCAGCCCACGAAGCCCATCTCCTCGACGCACCGGCGCAGTTCCGGAATGGAGTTCCCGGGCGGCGCCAGCGGCGACTGCGGCAACTGGCAGACGGGTACGAAGTTGTCCGGATAGAGGTCGCAGACGCGGCGCACGAGGTTGTTGGAGACCTTGGCCCATTCCAGGCTCGTGCGCTCGTTGCCGAGGTGGTGGCTCATCAGGCCGGCGATCGGCGAGAACAAGGTGAGGTCGCCGCCGCGCTCCTTTTGCAGCCGCAACTGGCCGTTGCCGATGCCCTGGCGGATCTCGTCGTCGGTCACATGGGCGCCGGAGAGCGGCGGCGCGTTCGCCGGATCGTCCGCGAATTCGATCTGCTTCGCGCGCCAGTCGCGGAACGAAGCGGGGACGGTCGTGAAGTGGCCGTGGCAATCGATGATCATGGTTTGCTCCTCGAATTCAGGCCAGGGGGTCCACGAACAACTCGCTCATGGACATGCGGCGGGGGGTGAGGCCCTGCTTGAACGCGGTAGCCTCCAGCGCCTCGATGGTCTTGCGGTTGGCTTCGATGCCGTAGGGCAGCGGGTCGTGGCCGACGATCTTGCGCAGCTTGAGATACTTCTTGTCGGTCTTCTCGGTCGCGCCGCCGCTGGCCTCCAAGGCGTCGAGTCTGGCGAGATAGTCCTTCTTGGCCTTGTCGAAGGCGTTGTACAGGGACTTGGCGACCCAGGGATGTTCGGCGAGCACCGAGTCCTTGACGACGATGGTGCCGTGCATCGGGTAGACGCCCGCGCGCGCATAGTATTCGGTTTCCAGTTCGGCCGCGTTCGGGAGAAGATCGGGATAGTTGGCCTCGACCTCTTTCCAGCCGTCCGTGGGGTTGCCCGTGCGGCCGACGCCCGCGTTCCCGCCAAAACCGGCCACCAGCTCGCCATCGGCCATCATGTCGGCCAACGGGCGGGTAGCGTGGATGACGTTGGGCGGCAGCTTGAGCTGGGTGACGTGCTCTTCGTCATCCACCACCCAAGTGACCTTGCTCGAATCGAGACCGAATTCGTCGATCAGCACCTGGCGCGTCCACACGCCGGTAGTCACCGAGTAGGCGCGCACGCCGACCTTCTTGCCTTCCAGGTCTTTCGGGGTCTTGATGCCGGCATCCGGGCGGACCAGCAAGCCAGAGTGATGGAAGCGGCGCACCACGAAGATAGGCAGCGCGACGAACGGCGCGCCATAGGCGCGGGCGATGATGTAAGTGGTCGGAGCGATTTCGCAAACGTCGAATTCGACATCACGCACCATGCGGCGAAAGGCGGCGATCTGCGGCTTGACGGTGATGATCTCGGCATCCACGCCCTCCACGGGAATGGCGCCGCTACGGATGGCCGAGGTGTGCGGATGTTCCGCGATCGCGATCTTGAGATGAACTTTTCCTGACATGTTTCTTCTTTCCTGATTGGGTTTTTGTCAAACGATTACTTATGGATTCGAATCCGGTACACCCCGGATCGTGGCTACGTTCCAGAGCCAATCCTGGAAGCCGAAGGCAACAGGCCGATCGCCTTGCCTTCGTCCACCTGACTGGTAGGCGTACCCGAATCCTGCCTGCAAACTTTTTTCCTGTCGATTGAGTAAAATTGTTTTAGACTTAAGGAAACGGTTAAGTCAAAAAACTGCGGACGGATGGGGTGGGCAAGCATAAACTTATGTTTATATTGAAAAAATACGAATTGGATGCAATGCGGGGCCATAGCGCGTCGTTGGTGACTGATTGTTTTCAAGAATAAGATCGTAGAAACGAGTCATCAGCCGCTTTTTTTTTGGGGTGTGCAAGAACGTTTTTCATCATAGGGGAGGGCGTCAGCGCCATGAAAGAATTTGACTGGTATTTGCAGATCAACCTGAAGGCGCGGCACTTGCGCCTGCTCGTGGCGGTCGACATGTACCGCAATCTGACCCACGTGGCCGACGTCACCCATGTGACCGTGCCTGCCGTGTCGAAGTTATTGGCCGAGATCGAACGTGGGCTTGGGCTCAAGCTGTTTTCGCGCACTGTGAAAGGTTTGGTTCCCACGCCGTTTGGCAACTGCATCATTCGCCACGCACAAGCAATGCTGGCGATCCTGCATCGGGCTCGCGACGAGTTGAACGCCCTGAGTTCGGGGACCGAGGGCAAGATTTATATCGGAATGTTGCCCGCCTCGGCCTCGATGCTGTTGCCGCTGGCGCTGAACCTCATGAAGCAGCGTTCGCCGGCGATCAACATGAAGGTGGTCGAAGGCACCGTGGAGTCGCTGTTGCCCGAACTTTGGCAAGGCGATCTCGATATGGTGGTGGGCCGCCTGCCGCCGCCGGATACGCTTGGCAGCTTCTACGAAAAGGAGCTGCTCGAGGAACCGGTGGTCCTGATGACCAGCCATCGCCATCCGTTGGCCCGCAGAAAAGCGTTGAAATGGTCGGACCTGAGCCCCTTCCCCTGGATCCTGCCGCCGCTCGGTTCAATACTGCGCGACCCTCTGGAACGGGTACTCCAGGCGAACGGTCTGCCCCTGACCGACAACTACATCGAGACGCTCTCGATTCACGTCATGCGCGCCCACCTGCTGGCCTCGAATGCCATTGCCGCGATGGCCGGCATGCTGGGCAACGACATCATGCAGCCTCTTCATGCGCTTCCCTTGCCCATGCCCCGCTTGCTCCGTCCGCTCGGCGTGCTGTGGAATCGCAACCGCGGCCTGACGCCCGGTGCGCAACTCATGCTTTCATGCCTGGAAGAGACCGCCCAGCGTCTGCAGGCGGGCCTTGGCGCCACATCGCACGACAGGAAACATCCCCAGCCGAAGCGCAACGGCGGAGCCGATTTCCAGGCAGGTAGCGTCGCGGCATCCTGATTTTTCGACCTGACGTTCATGACGCTTGTCGCCGCCCCGGAGGATGAAAGAAGTTCTTTCACGCCAGGCTGATCTCTTCGCGCAAGACATGGATCGGCGGATTACGCGGTCCAGAGCCGATCCGCCCTGTGAATGCGCGGGCGTGTGCCGCGTGGCGCGGCTCGGCGCCGGTACTGCCAACTGCCTCGGTTGGTTCTTTCGCGCTGAAGAAGAAAGCCAAGGGCTCGCGCAGCAGTGAGTGCCATGAGAGAAGTCGCATTCCTAGAGGAGTGGAAAATGCCGGACGACGCGCGAGCCCTTGCCATGAAAAGGGGCATTCCCGGAAGGGGCGGGAAATGCGGGGTATTGCCTGAAGAAGAAAGCCAAAGGCTCGCGCGGCGATCGGCGCCATGAGCAGCCGTATTCCGGGAGGGGCGGGATGCCGCGCGAGCCTTTGCATGGTCAGAACCTCAGAACCGATGCCGGATGCCTGTCAGGACGGAGAGCTGTGCGCCGCCGCCATCGGTGGCGGGCTTGGTCACGGCGTTGCTCGCCGAGTAATTGCCGTACTTGCCCTTGTTGTCCATGTGTTCCGCGCTCACGTAGAGTGCCGTCCGCCGCGAGAGCGAGTAAACGCCGCGCAGTACGATCATCTGCGCCTTCTCGGTCGAAGACCCGAATGTCCCCTCGTATGAGCCCCTGTATTTGAGTTGCCCCAGTACGCCGTCGAAGGACAACTTGTCGGCCACAGGCATCGACCAAGACAGCCAGACCAGGTCGCTCTCCGGATCAAACATCAGATTTCCTCTACCGGCAGTAGCGGGTAATCCTCCATTGGCTACCGCTTTGCTGCTGGTGGCGCTTCCCAAGCCGCTGAATACGCCTTCGTTGTGGCGCCTCAGCCAACCCAGGCCGAACGTGCCGCCCTTGTATTTGAGATAGCCGCCCAGGATGGCCCGGCTCTCCCTCATGTCCGTCTCGGTGAGGTTGTATGCATTGGCGCCGCCATAATTACGTTCATAGCCGCTGGATATGCCCCAGTTCTCCGTGTCGTACTTGACCAGTACCCCCCACGCCCGGCAATTCGTCGTGGCGTGGGCGACTTCATTCCCGCAATTGGCGGCGACGGACGAGGTGCCGCCGGTGGCGCCGCTGCGGCCGGCGCTGTAATCCACGCCGAGCTCGAAATTGCCGAAACGGTTGCGGTAGGCGATGAGGTTATCGGTACGCGCGTCGCCCGTCCTGTCGTCCAACGTGGCCAGCCCGTGCGTACCGGTGCCGAACGGATTGAGCGCCGCGACGGCGTAATAGCGCATGCTGTATTGCCGGCCGAGCGTGAAGCGTCCCCATTTCGGGTCGTCGAGGCCGACATACGCCTGCCGTCCAAAAAGACGCCCTCCTTGGCTCTGTGTGCCGTCCTCCGGCGAAAAGCCGCCTTCCAGGTTGAATATGGCTTTCAGACCCCCGCCCAGGTTTTCCGTGCCGCGAATTCCCCACATGGAAGTCACCATCCCCGGACTCAGGCGGAATCTATCCTTGATCGTAGTGTCGGTGGTACCGTATTTGGCTCCCGCCTTGTTGATGTACTCGATCGCCTGATCCAGCTGGCCGTATATGGTGACATTGGTCGTGCTTTGCTGAGCCAACACCGGTGTAGTCAGGGCCGCGCCGACGCATACTGCCACAGTCTTGAGTTTCATAGCCATCCTCTTCTCCAAAGAAAGATTAAATTGAACATCATCACAGCGAAACGAGAACCCAGGATTCCGGGAAAGATTCATTCGACGTTTCCTTCGTTGATTCGTCCCATGACATACCACAGAAATATTCTGGAGACAGCCGCCGTCATGGTGTTGAATCACGCTGTCTTCAAATCGCGTTCAAATGAACACGTTCGGATTCTGCCTGCACATTTCCGTCATATCCATTGAGAAAAACAGCTTTCTACTTGAGTAGACGGTTAAAGAGGTTCTGAATGAGGCAATGGGAATGGCGAGCCATTTTTATGACAGCTTGTCTGAAGATTCCGTTCCCTGCTTTCCCGCGAAGTATCGTCAATTTGCCGTTGCCATATTCTTTGTGCGCCGCTCCGGAGGAACACTGACCAGGTCGTCACGTTGTCGAAAGAATTCGTGGGTTTTGCGAACCAGGAGAGAACGAATCTTCGAGAGCCGGCTATGCCGTCGTTTCAGACAGGACGATCGCATGAATGCCATTGTTCTTGAAACGGCGCAAGGTCTGAATGCGGCGGATTGGCAAGGCATGGATGGGGTGAACAAAGCGAACCCCAACGTAAAGCCGGCTCGGGTTTCAGAACCTGTTCACGATCTTTTCCGGGAGCGCGGCAAGGCCATCGCACTCTGTGGCGTCGTTGGCATCGTGGTGATTTTCCTGGGGCGCGGGTCTCCGGCTCGCTTGGGCGTGGGCGCCAGACCGTTGGCGCACCCCGTAGGGCGGAAAAGCGCAGTACCTCCCGCCGGTCGTTCTCTCCGGCGGCGCAGCCGCCTCTATTATTCTGCGGCCTTTGAATCGTGCGGCGCGTTGCGCCGTGAAAAGGATCATTGGTAAAGCGCCGCGCTTTCCCGCCCTACCGAACCGTCGCTGTTTTCACGCACAAAGGTCGACTTTACGTTCAAGAGAGGATCGTGGTCAGGTGACAGGTGACAAGCGGGCGGCTGCGCCGTCCCAATGTTTTTACCTTCCCGTCACCCGTTACCTGACACCTGACACCTGTCACCTGACAATCACCTGTCAGTCACCTTCAGCGCGGCGCGGCGGGTCATTGGGACGAGCGCGAGGAACAAAAGGATCAGCGCGCCCGAGGAAACCTCGACGGCGCGGACGAGGCCAATCCGGTCGGCGGCGAAGCCGATGACCAAGGCTCCGAGGGCCGGGCTTCCGCGGGCAATGAGGCCATGCACGCTCAACACCCGCCCGCGCAGCCCGTCCGGGGTGGTCAACTGTACGAAGGTTTGAGTCGACACCAGAGCGCGGGTGACAGTGAAGCCGATGCCCATGGCGGCGATCACGGCTATCACGGAACTCTGCGCCTGGGTAAGCACGATCGCCGCCACCGCGCCGATGCCCCACCACAGCAGCACGCCGTAAAGCAGGCGCACGGCGCTGCTGGAGACCATGGTCAGGCCCGAGACCACCGCGCCGAACGCTACTGCGCCGGTAAGCACGGCAAAGCCCGTGGCGTTATCGGTAAAGGTCCCGGCGGCGATGGCGGGCATCAGTTCGACCATTGCCCGCACCATCGAGCCGCCGCACAGCATCACCAGCAGGATCAGCCACAGCGCCTGGTCGCGCAGGATATGGACGAAGCCTTCCGTCATCTCGCCAAGGAATGTGCGGGTGCCGGGACGCCTCGGGTGGGGGGCGAGGCGCAACCGGGCGAGGATCAGCACGAAGAGGAAGGTGACTGCCGCGTTGACGGCGAAGATCCAGACGATGTCCATGTACAGGATCATTGCTCCCGCCGCCGCGGGTCCAAGCAGTCGCGCCAGGTTGACATTCACCGAATTGAGGGCCACGGCGACGCCCACGTCCTCGCGCGGGACCATCTGCTGGATCATGGCGAGGCGGGCGGGCTGGATGATGGCGGAGAGGGTGCCCTGCGCGGTGATCAGCAGCACGAGACCGACCAGACCGAGGTGGCCCGTGCCCAGGAGTACCGCCGTGAGCACGGCGAACAGGGCCGAGACGGCCTGGGCCAGCATGTTTTGCCTGAGCCTGTCCCATCGGTCGGCGGCGACCCCGGCGAAGGGGCCGATGGCGAAGACCGGCAGCAGATCCCCGGCGGCGAGGATGCCGAGCCAGAAGGCCGAATGGGTCCAGTCCCAGATCAGCCAGCCGCAGGCAAAGCGCTGCATCCAGGTGCCAACGAGCGACAAGCCATTGCCGACATAGAATCGGCCGAACTGGGTGCCGAGAAGTAAGCGTAGCTGGGCCGGGAGACGGCGTGGCTTCGATGTCAGAGAAGATCCTTCGGCAACACGCGCTCGGGAAGGTTCTGGTAGCAAACGGCACGCAGCCAGCGGCGAATGGAGAGGGTGCCGACGGAAGTAGCGCCGAAATTGGTGGAGGCGGGGTAGGGACCGCCGTGGACCATCGCGTCGCAGACCTCCACCCCGGTGGGGAAACCGTTGGCCAGCACACGGCCGGCTTTGCGCTCGAGAATGGGCAACAGCGCGCAGGCGAGCTCGGTATCGGCGTCATCCATGTGAATGCTCGCGGTCAACTGGCCGGCCAGGGAACGGGCGAGGTCGAGCATCTCACCGATGCTTTCCACCGTGACGATCAGGCCGAGCGGGCCAAAGACCTCTTCGGCGAGCGCGTGCTTGCCGAGCCAATCTTTGCCGGTGGCGCGGAAGAGGTAGGGCGTGGCATGGCGTAAATCGCAGGTCGAGGTGAATAGCGCCTGCACACCGGCGCCACTGGCGACGCGGTCGCGCCCCGCGCGATAGGCGGCCGCGATGCCGTCGGTGAGCATCACCTGGGGCGGAACCCGGCTCAACGCCGCGCGGGCGGCTTCCGCGAAGGCTTCGCCCTCGGGGCCACTCATGACCACGGCGATGCCGGGATTGGTGCAGAGCTGCCCCGCGCTCATGGTCAGCGAAGCCGCCCAGCCCTGGCCGATCGCCTCGCCGCGGGCGGCCACGGCGGCGGGAAGCAGGAACATCGGATTGACCGAGCCCAGCTCGCCGAAAAACGGGATCGGATCGGGACGCGCCGCACAGAGGTCGAAGAGCGCGCGGCCCCCGGCCAGCGAGCCGGTGAAACCCACGGCGCGGATCAGCGGATGCTGGACGAGCGCCTCGCCCACGTCGCGGCGCCCGCCCTGGATGAGCGAGAAAACGCCGGGATGCAGGCCGCGGCGGGTGGTGGCGGCGAGCACCGCTTCGGCGACGATCTCGGAGGTGCCGGGATGGGCGGAATGTCCCTTGACCACGACCGGACAACCCGCGGCCAGCGCCGAGGCGGTGTCGCCCCCCGCGACGGAGAAGGCGAGCGGGAAGTTCGAGGCGCCGAAGACCGCGACCGGGCCGACGGGCCGCTGCATCAACCGCAGATCGGGGCGCGGCAGGGGCTGACGCTCGGGAAGCGCCGCGTCGCGGCGGCGGTCGAGGTAGTCACCAAGCCGGATATGCGCCGCAAAGAGACGCAGTTGCATCACGGTGCGGCCGCGTTCGCTGACCAGGCGGGGAGTGGGCAGGCCGGTTTCCTGGGTTCCGATTCCGGTGATGGCCTCGGCGCGGGCCTCGATTTCATCCGCGATGGTCTCGAGAAAGACGGCGCGCTCCTCGCGCGCGCTGTAGCCGAAGGAGGAGAAGGCTTCCTCGGCCGCGCGGCAGGCTTCGTCGACCCGCGCCGGCGTGCCTGTCGAGAAGGAATGCGCGGGGCCAGCGGCCGGAGACGAACGGAACTGCGCCTCGGTCGCAATCCGTGCGCCGGCGACGAAGTGCTTGCCGTGGGGGAAGAATGGGGATGCGATGCTCATGGGGAACTCCTTTTTTGTGTACGCAGCCACGCCGCCAGAACCTTGGACTTTGCGGCGCGGTCGCAAAACTTTTATGCGCCATTTGGCTTTTTGAGTCTGCCCGGTTTGCCGGCTGATTTCCATCCCGGCGCAGAAAATTCTATGCCTTCGAGAGAGTTTCTATGGCTGGCCGCGCTTCCGGACCTCCTGCTACCGGCTCTCAATTGCGGAAATATAGTGATCCTGTAAAATAATCCGCATGAGTCAAACCATCCCTCGGCATCCTTTGGCGTGACCCTGTCCAAAGCCTCTCCGACAGATACAAATAGCTCATGGAGGTAAGCCTTCGGCTCAGCCGGGGGACTCGCCAAGGTTTGACCTGTACGATGGCCTGCAAGAATTTCCGATCTCTGCCAAGAAATATCCGGGATGACACCATGTTCCAGTTCGTGGAAACTCCTAACCTGCGCCATCTACGGATGGCGCAAGTGATCGGTATGGTGGGCGGAGTGAGCTGCGCCTCGCGGAAACTTTATACCTCGCAGCCGGCAGTCACGCAGGCGGTGGCCAACCTCGAGGCGGAGATTGGTACTCCGATCTTCGAGCGCTGCGCCACAGGTACCCATCCAACGGCGATAGGCAAACAATACCTGCTGCGGATCGACCGCTTCTTCGATATCCTCGACACGGCGATCACGCAGGTCCTGGGGCGGCATGGGAGCGGGCCGGAGCGCAAAATACCGCAGGTGGACCGGCTGATAACCGGTACGCAGATGCGCTCGCTCATCGCGACCAGCGATCTGGGATGCGTGAGCGAGATCGCCCAGAGCCTTGGCCTCTCGCCCGCCTCGCTGTTCCGCTCGGTTCGGGCGCTCGAACGTGCGCTCGGCAAGCCGTTGTTCGACCGCACGGCACGGGGACCGATCCCCAACAAGACCGGCGATTTCCTCGCCCGCGAGTTTCGTCGGGCGATGCGTGAGATCGAACTTGCGCACGGCGAGATCCCGCATGCGGCGGAAACCGGGAGCCTCGAGATCATCGTGGGGGCGCTGCCGATGGCCGGCTCATATGAACTGGCTGAGGCCACGCGGCGCTTCATGGCCTCCCATCCGTCCGTCAAGGTGCGGCTCGTCCTGGGCGAATATCACAAGCTGCTCGCGGATCTGACCAATAGCCGGATCGACATGATCTTCGGAATGCTGCACAAGCCCGACTGGGCCGGCGACATCAGTGAAGAAATCCTGTTCCGCGACAGCTACTGCATGGCCGCACGGCCCAGGCACCCGCTTACTGAACGCGACGAGGTCACGCCCGCCGACCTTGCGCGTTACCAATGGGTGGTGCCTTCCATGGGCACGCCACGGCGTACCCGGATCGAGGCAATCTTCGACGGAATGCAGACGCGCCCGCGCTTTCACCTCGAAACCTCTTCGCTGACCATGAGCCGGACACTACTGCTCAGATCAGACACGATCACGCTGATGACCCGCTCCGAGGTGCAATACGACCTGGACCTTGGTATTTTAGCCGAGCTTCGCTACCCTTATCTCGACGACGTGCTACTCAAGGGCATAACGACCCGCGGCAACTGGTTGCCGACACGGGCGCATGCCGTTTTCCTCGACTGCCTGCGCGAAATCACCGCGCAGTCGCGGCACGATCAGATCGAGCACAGTGCCAATGCTTGTTGTTCACAATAGCCGATTTGTGTTTTCATCCTGGAATCTGGATGTGACTATAGCGGACCCATAAGTCAAGACAGTAAATCGGTTAGTTTAAGCGGTACATTCAACTTCACTCGCAGCTGGACGGCGCTGCCCCGGTTCCACTTCTTCAAGAGGCTGGCTTGCTCCTGGATCTCTTTCTTCCACTGTCCAACCAGAATCGGATGTACTCCGTACTCCTGACCGATCTCGTTGATCGTCTTTACCCCACGCACCGCTTCAAGTCCAGGCTTTGCCTTGAATTCCGGGCTGTAATATTTCCGTTTCTTCGCTTCGCTCATTCTGGCTCGTCCTCATGACAGAGCACAGCTTAAACTATTGTCTGGAAAACAGGGACCACCCAGGGCTATCGCATTTGACTTTTAGGAAGGCAATCCGAGTAAAGAAGCGCGAAATTGGGGAAGGCGATCGGTGGTTTTTCGCCGAGAACGTAAGCTGCGTTTGGGATAGGTGGTGTCGTTCTTCAACAGCGTCAGCGCGAACTTGCGCCAAGCCGAGAAGTTCTGTGGGGCATGGCCGTGGCGTACTCGGCAAGCGTCTTCGTGGAAAGTGACATCGAGCACCCAGTGCCGGCTATTTTC
>JAISQQ010000380.1 GCA_031274075.1 Accumulibacter sp. | reverse complement strand
GCGGCGTATGGCCTTCATTGATTTAATTCACTGGAAATGCGGGGGAGCTGCGGTTAGACTCAGTGGGTCGATAGTCCGTTCATTTCACAGAGGAGGAGTCATCCATGGGCAACGAAAGCAAATGTCCTTTTCACGGCGCTCGCACGATGTCCGGCGTCCAGTCCAACCAGGATTGGTGGCCGAAGCAGTTGAACGTCAGGATCCTGCGCCAGCACTCGTCGAAATCGAACCCCTTGGGCGAGGATTTCAATTACGCCGAGGAATTCAAGAAGCTCGACTACGCCGCGCTGAAGAAGGATCTGCGCGCGCTGATGACCGATTCGCGGGACTGGTGGCCGGCCGACTGGGGCCACTACGGCGGTCTGTTCATCCGCATGGCCTGGCACAGCGCCGGCACCTACCGCACGGGCGACGGGCGCGGCGGCGGCGGACGCGGGCAGCAGCGTTTCGCCCCGCTGAACTCGTGGCCGGACAACGTCAATCTCGACAAGGCGCGCCGCCTGCTGTGGCCGATCAAGCAAAAATACGGGCAGAAAATCTCCTGGGCCGACCTGATCCTGCTGACCGGCAACGTGGCGCTGGAATCGATGGGCTTTCGCACTTTCGGCTTCGCCGCCGGCCGCGAGGACGTGTGGGAACCGGACGAAGACGTCTATTGGGGCAATGAACAAACCTGGCTGGCCACCAGCGACCAGCCCAACAGCCGTTATTCCGGCGAGCGCGACCTGGAAAACCCGCTGGCCGCCGTGCAGATGGGCCTGATCTACGTCAACCCGGAAGGCCCGGACGGTAATCCGGACCCGGTCGCCGCCGCCAAAGACATTCGGGAAACGTTCGCGCGCATGGCCATGGGCGACGAGGAAACCGTCGCCCTGATCGCCGGCGGCCACACCCTGGGCAAGACCCACGGCGCCGGCCCTGCGGACAAGGTCGGCCCCGAGCCGGAAGCGGCTCCGCTCGAGGCGCAGGGCCTGGGCTGGGCCAGCACCCACGGCAGCGGCAAGGGCGCCGACGCGATCACTTCCGGCCTGGAAGTGGTGTGGACGCAAACCCCGACCCAATGGAGCAACTACTTCTTCGAGAACCTGTTCAAGTACGAATGGGAACTGACCAAGTCCCCGGCCGGCGCGCAGCAGTGGGTCGCCAAGGACGCCGAAGCGATCATCCCGGACCCGTTCGACCCGGCGAAGAAGCGCAGGCCGACCATGCTCACCACCGACCTGTCGCTGCGTTTCGACCCGGTCTATGAAAAGATTTCGCGCAAGTTCCTCGAGCAGCCGCAAGCCTTCGCCGAAGCCTTCGCCCGCGCCTGGTTCAAGCTGACCCACCGCGACCTCGGCCCGAAGGCGCGCTACCTCGGCCCGGAAGCGCCGAAGGAGGACCTGATCTGGCAAGATCCGCTGCCCCAGGCGACGCACCATCCGGACGCCGCCGACGTCGCCGACGCCAAGGCGAAGATCGCCGCCTCCGGCCTGTCGGCGTCCGATCTGGTGTCGACCGCCTGGGCCTCGGCCTCGACCTTCCGCGGCAGCGACAAGCGCGGCGGCGCCAACGGCGCGCGCATCCGCCTGGCGCCGCAGAAGGACTGGGCGGTCAACGAGCCGGCCAGGCTGGCCAGGGTGCTGGGCACGCTGACGGAAATCCAGCAAGCCTCGGGCAAGCTGTCGCTGGCCGACATCATCGTGCTGGCGGGCGGCGTCGGCGTCGAACAGGCGGCGAAAGCCGCGGGCTTCAGCGTCGAGGTTCCGTTCACGCCGGGCCGTGTCGATGCCGCGCAGGAACAGACCGAGGTCCATTCCTTCGCCGTGCTCGAACCGCTGGTCGACGGCTTCCGCAATTTCAGCAAGGGCAAGTACGCCATTCCCGAGGAAGCGATGCTGATCGACAGGGCGCAGCTGCTGACCCTGACCGCGCCGGAACTGACCGTGCTGATCGGCGGCCTGCGGGCGATCAACATCAACACCGGCGGCGGCAAGAATGGCGTGCTCACCGCCACGCCCGGCGCGCTGACTAGCGATTTCTTCGTCAACCTGCTGGACATGGACACGGTATGGACAGCGGCCGGCGACGTCTTCGAGGGCAGGGAGCGCAAGACCGGCGCGCTGAAATGGACGGGCACCCGCGTCGACCTGCTGTTCGGCTCGAACTCCGAACTGCGCGCCGTGGCCGAAGTCTATGCCAGCAGCGACGCGAGGGAGAAGTTCGTCAAGGATTTCGTCGCCGCCTGGAGCAAGGTGATGGAGCTCGACCGCTTCGACCTGAAGTAAGCCGCGAAAGGGCGTAAGTCAGGGATCAGTAATATTTGCGGGCGCGAAGCGCCCGGTAATTGATCTGATCCCTGACATCTGATCCTTGAGAACCTGTTCACGATTTTCTCTGGGGAGCGCGGAGCGCCCGCCCCGCAACAGCGGCGGCAGTGTCATGGCGCGGGTCAAAAGCGGGGCGGGTGCCCCGCGCTCCCCAGAGGCATCGCACTCTCCATGAACGTAAAGTCGACCTGTGCGCGTGAAAACAGCGATGGTTTGGTAGGGCGGGAAAGCGAAGCGCCTCCCGCCGGTCCTTTTCCCGGCGCAACGCGCCGCCCGATTCACAGGCCGTCGAATAATAGAGACGGCGGCTGCGCCGCCGGAGAGAACGACCGGCGGGTGGCGCTACGCTTTCCCGCCCTACAGGTGCGCCAACGGTTTCGCACCAGCGCTCAAACGGGCCGGAGACCCGCGCCCCAGGAAAATCACCACGATGCCAACGACGCCACGGAGCGCAATGGCCCTGCCGCGCTCCTCAGGGCCATCGCACGTTCTCCATGAACGTAAAGTCGCCCGGTGTGCGTGAAAACAGCGACGGTTCCGTAGGGCGGGAAAGCGAAGCGCCTTACCAACGATCCTTTTTCCCGGCGCAACGCGCCGCACAATTCAAAGGCCGCAGAATTTATGCGTCATTTTCCGCTCGCGCCGCGACGACGATGCCCGTGGCGGCGTCGAAATCGCTGGTGAATTCCAGGCAGTGGCCATTGGCGTTGGTGAATAGGAAAAGGAAATGACCAGGCGTTTCAAGCGCGGGCTTGAGCCGGGCGGGCACGTCGTCTTCACCGCATTCGGTGAACATGACGCCGGGAAATGCCTGGCGCAGGGCGGTCGCGTTTTTTTCCGGCAGGGCCGCGGCAACGGCTTGCAGTATTTCCCGGGTAATCATCAGGCCGTCGCGCTTTCCAGATTTTCCTCATACTTTTGCAGTGAGGCGGCGGGGACTTCCATGACGCGGGCAAGCCAGGGAGGAGGGGTCTCAAGCTGCGCCTGAAGTCTGGCCAGCGCTGCCCGCGCCGCGCCGCCCTGGGGCTGCTTGATGGGGTGCACACCCGCGCGTACCACTTTGGCGGCGGCGGGGCCGCCGATGGACTGCAGGTAGAGGATATGGCAATCGGCGATCAGGGCGGCGCGGGCCGCGTTTTTATCTTCCGCCCGATCGGCTTCCATCGCGCCGCGCACGGCGATGAGTTTCAGCGCCGTGGGCGAGACCTGATAGACGAGAAAACGCTCGCAGGAACCGAAGTGCCCATCCATGTTCTCGTTCCGGTTGGAGGCGACGGCGACGCGGATGGAATGGGGAATGTCGCCTTCGGCGTAGGGTTCCGCGACGGGCAGCTCGCTGCCTTCGACGCCTTCGCCCTTGAAGAGGGCGATGACGGTTTTCAGGCTTTTCGTGTTTACGCCGGTCGCGCGGTTTTCTTCAGCGTGGCCGCCGGCGAGGATTTCCCGCAGCTCTTCCACAGTGACGCGGGCAAGCTTGGTTTCGGTGAGCGGCAGGTCGTAGCGATCCGCCAGCGCGCCGACGAAAGCCTTGATCTCGACGCCATTCAGAACACGGGCGGCGTGAGCGATGCGCAGGGCGGCCTCGCGGGAAGCGGCAGGGGTGGTCTCGGACATGGACGACTCCTTTTGACGTGGCTTATGGGTGGAAAACATCAGGCGTAGCTAATGCTGCCGGAAGGGCAGGTATCCATGCACTTGGGCGAATCACGATCTTCGCATTCCGTACAGGTATCGGGGTTGACGACGAGATTACCCTTTTTGACGCCGATGGATTGGGTCGGGCATACCGGAATGCAATCGTCGCAACGGGTGCATTCGTCAACATTGATGGTGACGGCCATGATGAAACTCCTTGTTCCTTGTCTTTTAATCTTCCGCCGCGCCCAGACGCCGCGCGCGCACCGAAACGGGCAGGCGTTCCGGTTTGGGCATGGGGTCTATGTAATAGACGCCGCCGTTTTCCAGCTTCAATTCGCCGCCCCATTTTTCCGGGGCGTCAAATTCAATCGACCGGATATCCGCTTCCAGATCGCGTTTGGGGAGGTAAAACACCAGCCCGCCCGCCGGTTTTTCCCGAATCATGATGTTGGCCATTTACCGCTCCTTTTACTGATCCCTGATCCCTGACCTCTGATCCCTGACAATCAGCGCACCAGATCGTGGTTAAAGTCCGTCACGCCCATTTCGCGCGTCTCATCATCCAGACGTTCCAGCACGGCGTTGACCAGCGTGGTGAGGATGTACATCGCGCCCTCGTAGCCCAATGTGGTCATGCGGTGCAGGTGGTGGCGGTCGAAAATGGGGAAGCCCAGGCGAATCAGCGGCACTTCAAATTCCTTGCCTTTATGGAGGGTGTCGCGCTGGATGAATTTCCCGTAGCTGTT
>JAISQQ010000333.1 GCA_031274075.1 Accumulibacter sp. | reverse complement strand
CGCTTCGCTCACCCCTGCCTATGCTTGCTGTCCTCTGTCCTCTGGAACCGGATTCCGGCGAACAAAGCGCACCCATCCCGCCGAAGCCTCCGCCGCCGCCGTTGATTCCGAAAAATTCTTAATTTTTTTCTATTGCATTTCGGAAAGTTTCGTTTTATATTCCGATCCACGGAGGTGTCATGCTTACCCTGGAAAAAAAGAACCTGATCCTGAAGCGTCTCGACGAGCAGTCTTCGATCTCTGTCGGCGAACTTGCCAAGGCGCTTGCCGTTTCGGAAGTCACTGTCAGGAAAATGCTCAATGAGCTTGCCCGCAAGGGGGCCTTGCGCCGGACGCACGGTGGGGCGGTCAGCCTTTCCGTGCCGGTGCGCGAAACGGATTTGCGCACCAAGGAAAAGACGAACATCCGCCAGAAGAGGGCCATTGCCCGCGTGGCCTTCGATCTCATCGAGGATTATGAAAGCGTATTTCTCGACGCGGGTTCGACCACCATCGAGCTGGCCCGGCTGATAGGCAACGGCGACAAGCGCAACGTCACCGTGATTACCAGTGCGCTGAACATCGCTTTGGCGCTGCTCGATTCCCCCGACATCGCGGTGGTCGTCGTCGGCGGGCAGCTTCGCCACGACGTGGTTTCCTGCGTCGGGCCGCTGGCCGAGCAGGCGGTGGGTTCCCTTTCTTTCGATACGGCCTTCATCGGGGCCAACAACGTCTCGCTGCAACACGGCGCGACCACGCCGCAGATCGTCGAGGGGCAGTTCAAGCGCGTTGCCGCCAGAGCCGCCGGCAGGCGCTTTCTTTTGTGCGATTCCAGCAAGTTTTCCGGCGCCTCCATGATGAAAATCTGTCCGCTGGAAGAATTTTCGGCCGTGATCACCGACAGCGATCTCTCCCCGGCCGTTCGCAATGACCTGAAGCAAGCCGGGATTCCCTTGATCCTGGCGGATGTGCCAAAAAAAGAATCGGATTCCTGAGACCCGAATCCGGCACAAATACCCATTACCGGAGGATTGACGTATGAATACCCCTTCTTTACCCGCGGCTCACCCGGAAACCCTGGTGCAGCTTAACGCTTCGCCCGCCGATAAAAAAGCCGCCATCCGCGAGGCGGGGCAGCTTCTCGTCGCCGCGGGATGCGTCGACCCGCGCTTCGCGGAGAGTATGTTGCGGCGCGAAAGCACTTCCAACACCTTCCTGGGTTCGGGCGTCGCCATCCCGCACGGCATGCTCGAAGACAAAGGGCTGGTTCGCCGGGACGGCCTGGCGGTGTTGCAGATTCCCGCCGGGCTGGAATGGGGGCCGGGGCAGACGGCGCGCCTGGTCGTCGGCATCGCCGCCGCTTCCGACAGCCACATCGCCATCCTGCGCCGCCTGACCGGGCTGCTGCAAGACGAGCCGCTGCTGGAACAAATCTGTACCACCACGGACCCGGCCGTGCTGCGCGCCGCCCTGACGGGCGAGACGCGGAGCGCCCTCCCGGCCGCTCCCTTGGCGGACCTGGCGGAAGCGACGAGCTGGGTGCTCGATTATCCCGCCGGCCTGCATGCCCGTCCGGCCTCGCTCTGGGTCGCCGCCGCCAGGAACGCCGGTGTTCCGATGCGCGTCCGGCACGCCAACGGCGTGGCCGATCCGCGCAATCTCGTCGCGCTGCTGCAACTGGGCGCCAGGGAGGGCGATACGCTGACCATCTCGGCGGAGGGCGAGAACGCCGCCTCCGTCTTGCATACCTTTCGCACCGTGATCACCGGACTTTCGGCCGGAGAAAAGGCCGCCGCGCTGCGCGCCGCCACCCGCGGCGCGGAACTGGCGGGCGACGAACCCCGGCGCGGCTGGAAACCGCCGGGTCCGCCGCCGGCGATCACCGGCGTGGTCGCGTGTCCCGGCCTGGTCGTCGGCACGGTGCATCGGCTCGACGCGGCGGATCTCGCCGTGCCGGACCTTCCCGTGTCCCTGGCCGAAGGCGGCAAGCTGCTGGAGGCCGCGCTGAACAAAACCCGGCAGCAGATGATCGCGCTGGCGGACGACGCCACGCGCAAGCTCGGCGCCGACGACGCCGCCATTTTCGCGGCGCAGGCGGCGTTCCTGGACGACACCGATCTCATCACCCTGGCCTGCCGGAACATGGTCGAAGGGCACGGCGTGGCCTGGTCCTGGAAGGCGGCGGTGGAGAGCATGAGCGCGAAGCTCTCGCGCCTGGGCAACCCGGCGCTGGCCGCCCGCGCCGCCGATTTGCGCGATATGGGCCAGCGGGTGCTTTTGCAGATCGACCCCAGCCTGGACGAAAAACGCGAGCTTGAATTGTCGGACGGCCCGGCGATCCTGGTCGCCGCCGATCTTTCCCCCTCGGATACCGCCGGGCTGGACCCGAGCCGGGTGGTGGGCCTGGTCACGGCGCTGGGCGGCCCCGCCTCGCACACCGCGATCCTGGCCCGCACCCTGAACATCGCCGCCGTGGTCGCCGCGGGCGACGCCGTCTTTGCCGCCAGGGACGGCGATACGGCCATCGTGGACGGCGACGGCGGGCGCGTCTGGCTGAATCCGCCGGAGGGAACGCTGCTGGCGGTCGCCAGGCGGATGGCGGCGATGAAAGCCCGGCACGCCGCCGAGGTGCAGGAGCGCCGCCGCCCGGCCTTGACCACCGACGGCTGGCGCGTGGAGGTTTCCGCCAACGCCAACCGCCCGGATCAGGTCGTCGTGGCCCTGGACCAGGGGGCGGAAGGCGTCGGCCTGATGCGCACGGAATTCCTGTTTCTCGAACGCGGAGAAACTCCGGACGAGGACGAACAATACGCCGCCTACCGCGACATGGCCGCCGCCCTGGACGGCGAAGAAGGCGGCCGGCCGTTCATCGTGCGCACCCTGGACATCGGCGGCGACAAGCAGGTGGCCCACCTGAACCTGCCGCGCGAAGAGAATCCCTTCCTGGGAGTGCGCGGCTCGCGCCTGCTGCTGCGCCGTTCCGACCTCCTCGAACCGCAGTTGCGCGCGTTGTACCGGGCGGCCCGGGATGGCAGCCGGCTGTCGATCATGTTTTCCATGATTTCCTCGGTCGCCGAAGTCCAGGCGCTGCGCGCGCACTGCGCGCGCATCCGCGCGGAAACCGGCGCGCCGGAAGTGCCCCTGGGCATCATGGTGGAAATTCCCGCCGCCGCCGTCATGGCGGATGTCCTGGC
>JAISQQ010000155.1 GCA_031274075.1 Accumulibacter sp. | reverse complement strand
GATTTATGAGCTTTCTTCCGATGCCGACGGCGCATCTCCCTCCGTTTTCGGGAGCGGGATGTCCATCCCTTCGGCCTCGATATTCATTTTAATCAGTGCTTTATGGTCGCAAGGCACATCCACTACATTGATTTTGGTCAGCAGCCAGTCGACAATCTGTTCTTCCAGTAACTCCGCCGCGATCAGGTCTTTGTGTTTGGGGGCGGCGTTATACCGGGCAATCGTTTTTTCCGGATGATGGTATCCTTGGGCGTTTTTTTCCATGCGCGCGCGTACTTGCGCGGGGGTAACCCGGAATTCATGGATGGCGTTGATTTCATCAAGAATAAGATTCAGGCGTACATTCCTTTGGGCTGTATCGGCAAAAAAATCAGGCGGATGAAGATCCGACGCGCTGAACGTATTTTCGTCGGCGCCTAATATGCGCGCAATCCTCGCCATCTTCGCATGATCTTCCTGCTGTAATTTCCGGATTTCCTTTTCGACCAGTTTTTCCGGTACGGCGAACGTGTGGGCGTCCAGCAAGGCGTCGAAAACCCGTTGTCTGGTCAATTTACCGCTTGTTTTTTCAGCCTTCCTTTCCAAATCTTCCTTGATTTCGGCGCGCAGTTTGTCCAGATCGCCATCGGCAATTCCGTTGTCCATGAGAAATTCGGTATCGATTTCCGCTGGCACCCATGTTTTGATCTCGGAGAGCGTCAGGTGAATTTGAACTTTCTTGTTTGCCAGCGCCTCGGACTCATGATCTTCCGGGTAAGTGAAATGAAAAACTTTCGATTCGCCTGCCTTCATGCCGACGATTTCAGCATCGAACGCCTGCCATGCTTCGATTGTTTCCCCCAGAACCATCTCGTAGTCCGTAAGATTTTCATCGTCAGGGAGCGGAGCGCCATCCAGGGTTCCAAAATAACTTACGACAACAAGGTCATCCAGTTCTGCCGCGCGCTCAACGGTTTTGTAACTCCCCTGTTCCATTTGTATCTCTTGAAGTTGCTCGTCGATGTCGGCGGCAGTGATTTCCACAACCGGGCGTTCGATGGAAAGTTGCGACAGGTCGGCCAGCGCAACCTGGGGATAAATCTCGAAAGTCGCCGAGAATTTCCGTTCCGCCGGATTATCGGATGCGATTTCGTTTATGCCCACGATAGAGGCGATAACGAATTGGCCGGAAATCTCCGCTTGCCGCAAGGCTTGGTTCGTCAACTCGCTCAGGCTTTCCTGCTCCGCTTCCTCTCCATAATCCTGCTCCAGCAGACGAATCGGCGCTTTGCCTGCGCGAAAGCCCGGAATCCTGAGCGTACGGGAAAGACGGCGCAGACAGGTTTCGTACATTTTTTTCTGTTCCCGAATGTCAATCGCAAACGTACATTGACGCGCCAGGGGGTTTGTCGCGCCATCGGGCGCGGAGGAGCTTTCCAGCGTTTGTGAGTCCATGTTATGTAGATGTTACGAGTCGGAAGACGAGGGGCATATCATACTTGTAGTGAATGATTTTGTGGCACTGACAATGAGAACAGGGCCATCGCCTACGCAAATGTCGTAAACAGTTGCCAAAAATCTCTTATATTCAAGTCCTTATGTGGCGTCAAAACGCCTTTCACCACGCATGAAGAAATGAACCCCATCGTCGTATCTCCGGAACCCAGCCCGCATAGCCCGTATAGGTTGAGGTGGGCGAAGCGAACCCCAACATTGGATGATCCTCTTGCTTTGCTTTGTGTTGGGGTTCGCTTCGCTCACCCCAAGCTATACGCCACGGTTTTGCAAGTAAATAATAGGAGACGGACCCCGATTAATTCCTTTTTCATTTTCGTTTACAACACCGCTTCCGCTCATGGCTGCCTTTCCCGGTCACAGGGGAGAAACCGCCCGGTGATTTTGTCCTGGGTTTCCAAGCGCTTTTGTTTCGACTCGCCCATCGGGTATTCTCCCATCAAGCGCGAAGCTCCGCTCCGATGGCGTTTGGCGTTCGATGCGCGCGCCGTGAATGGGCTTGGATCGGAATTCTACTGGAAATCCCGGCTGCGGGTCGGCAGTTGTCCCAGCAGCGGGGTATGGTCGGCCAGCCGCTGGGCAATCAGGTGCATGACTTCGCCTTCGCGTTGCAGCACGCCGAGCACGCCGAGCAGGCGCGCGCCGAGCAGTTCGCGGCGCTGGCGCTCGACGAGGCGCGGGTGGACGATCACGTTGACCAGGCCCGTTTCGTCTTCCAGCGTCAGGAAGACGACGCCGGCGGCGCTTCCGGGGCGCTGGCGGTGGGTGACGATGCCCGCGCAGCGGGCCGGGGCCTTGTGGTTCATGGCGCGCAGGGCCGACGCGGGGAGGTAGCGGCGGCGCGCGAGCAAGGGCCGCAGCAGCGCCAGCGGATGGCGGCCGAGCGTCAGGCGCAGCGCCGCGTAGTCGGCGGCGATGTCCTCGCCCTCGCCGGGCGGCGGCAGGGACAGCGCGGCTTCGCTCGCGGCGGCTTCTTCCAGCAGGTCGCGCTGGAGCGGAACGGCGGCGACGGCCCACGCGGCTTGCCGCCGGTGTCCGGCCAGCGAAGCCAGCGCGCCGGCGGCGGCCAGCGCGTCGAGATCGCTCCGGGCCAGGCCGGCGCGGCGGGCGAGATCGGCGAGGTCGCGGAAAGGCCGCGCGGCGGCAATGCGCGCTCCCGCCGCCGCGCCCAGTCCCTTGACGCGCTCCAGGCCGAGGCGGACGGACGAGGACGGCGCGGCTTCTTCCAGTTCCGTTTCCCAGGCGCTGTATTGCGCGTCCGGCGGGTGGACTTCGACGCCGTGGCGGCGCGCGTCCTGCACGAGTTGCGCGGCGGAGTAGAAGCCCATCGGCTGCGCGTTGAGCAGTCCGGCGAGAAACGCCGCCGGCTCGTAGCGCTTGAGCCAGGCCGAGACGTAGACGAGCAGCGCGAAGCTCGCGGCGTGCGATTCCGGGAAGCCGTATTCGCCGAAGCCTTCGATCTGGCGGAAGATCGCCTCGGCGAAGTCGCGCGAGTAATTACGGGCGAGCATGCCGTCGATCAGCCGCTCGCGCAGGTGGCCGACGCCGCCCTTGCGCTTCCACGCGGCCATCGAACGGCGCAGCCGATCGGCCTCGCCCGGCGTGAAACCGGCGGCGACGACGGCCAGTCGCATCACCTGTTCCTGGAAAATCGGCACGCCGAGGGTGCGTTCGAGCACCGAGCGCACGGCTTCCGACGGATAGCTCACCGGATCGAGGCCCTGCCGGCGGCGCAGGTAGGGATGCACCATGCCGCCCTGGATCGGGCCGGGGCGCACGATGGCGACTTCGATGACCAGGTCGTAGAAGCACTTCGGTTTGAGGCGCGGCAGCATGGCCATCTGCGCGCGCGATTCGACCTGGAAGACGCCGATCGTGTCGGCGCGGCCGATCATGGCGTAGACTTCCGGATCTTCGCGCGGGATGTCCTGCATGCGGAAAAGCTGCCCCCGCCGCCGCGAAATGTGCTCGAGCGCGCCGCGGATCGCCGTCAGCATGCCGAGCGCGAGCACGTCCACCTTCATCAGCCCGAGCGCGTCGATGTCGTCCTTGTCCCACTCGATGACGCTGCGCCCGGTCATCGCCGCGTTCTCGATCGGAACCAGCCGGTCGAGGCGTCCGCGGCTGATGACCAGGCCGCCGACGTGCTGCGAGAGGTGGCGCGGGAAACCATGCAGCTGCCCGGCCAGGATCAGCCATTTTTCCACGCGCGGACTGCGCGCGTCGAGCCCGGCGGCGGCGAAGCGCTCGGGCCATTGTTCGCGCTTGTCCCACCAGGCCAGCGAGGCGGTGAGCGCGTCGATGCGCTCGCCGTCGATGGCCAGCGCCCGGCCAACGTCGCGCAGCGCCGAACGCGCGCGGTAGCCGATCACCGTGGCCGTCAGCGCGGCGCGCTCGCGCCCGTACTTGCCATAGACATACTGGATGACTTCCTCGCGCCGCTGGTGCTCGAAGTCGACGTCGATGTCGGGCGGCTCGTTGCGCTCTTTCGAGATGAAGCGCTCGAACAGCAGGGCCGACTGCGCCGGATCGACCTCGGTGATGCCCAGCGCGTAGCACACCGCCGAATTGGCCGCCGAGCCGCGTCCCTGGCACAGGATGCGCCGGGAGCGGGCGAAGCGCACCACATCGTAGACGGTGAGGAAATACGCTTCGTAGCGCAGTTCGGCGATCAGCGCGAGCTCGTGCGCGACCTGCGCGCGCACCTTCTCCGGAATGCCGCCGGGATAGCGCGCGGCGAGTCCCTTTTGCACCTCGGCGCGCAGGTAGGCTGCCGGGGTCTGGCCCGGCGGAACGATCTCCTCGGGATATTCGTAACGCAGCTCATCGAGCGAAAAGGCGCACAGCCCGGCGACGCGCACGCTCTCCGCCAGCAGTTCGGGCGGGTAGAGGCGCGCCAGCCGCGCGCGCGGGCGCAGGCAGCGTTCGCCGTTGGGAAAGAGCGCCAGGCCCGCGGCGTCGACCGAGGTCTTCAGGCGCAGCGCGGTGAGCACGTCCTGCAGGGCGCGGCGGCCGCGCGCGTGCATGTGCACGTCGCCGGCGGCGACCAGCGGCAGGCCGGCATCGTCCGACAGCGCGCGCAGCGCCGCCAGCCGCCCGGCGTCGCCCGCCGCCAGGTGCCGTTCGAAGGCGATCCAGGCGTGTCCGGGAAACGCTTCCGCCAGCCAGCGGGCGTCGTCCTCCGCCGCTTCGGACGCGCCGTGCACCGTATTTCCCGGCGCGACCCACAGCGCCAGGCAGCCGGGAACGCCTCGCGCCAGATCGCCGCGCGTCAGATGGTAGCGGCCCTTTTCCGCGTGGCGGCGGCCGAGGCTGACGATCGCCGAGAGGTTGCCGTAGCCCGCGCGATCCCGCGCCAGCAGCACCAGCTTCATGCCGTCGGCGAGCACGATCTCGGCGCCGCAGATCAGCTTCAGCCCGGCCGCCTTCGCCGCCACGTGCGCGCGCACCAGGCCGGCGAACGAACACTCGTCGGTGATCGCCAGCGCCGCGTAACCCAGCGCCTTCGCCCGCGCCACCAGCTCCTCCGCGTGCGACGCGCCGCGCAGGAAGCTGAAATTGGACAGGCAGTGCAGCTCGGCGTAATCGGGCAGCGAGTTCATGGCGAGGGAAATTTCCTGCTTCACGAAAAAATCATGTAGAGACCATCAAGCCGCCAAGAAGCTGTTTGCGATCTTCTCCGGGAGCGCGGGGCACCAGCCCCGCTTTTGGCCAACGCCATGACACTACCGCCGCTGTTGCGGGGCTGGTGCCCCGCGCTCCCAGGGGCAATCGCACTCTCTCCATGAATCGACCGGTGCGCGAAAATGGCGGTGATTACCGGGCATTTCGCGTCCACAAGAATACTGATACCTGACATCTGATCCCTGATCCCCGACCCGTAGGGTGGGAGGCGCTGCGCTTTCCCGCCCTACCGAACCGTCGCTGTTTTCACGCGCACTGGTCGACTTTACGTTCATGGAGAGCGTGCGATCTTCTCTGGGAGCGCGTTCCTCGCTTTCATGAAAAAAACCCGTGCAGGAACCAGCCGCGCGCCTGGCATTCGCGATAGATCCACAGCCACGCCGCGTCTTTCGCCAGCGCGACGAAATAATCGCGGCGCGCGTCTCCGGCCTGTTCCCCGCCGTCCCACCAGCCCGATTCGATGCGTTCCGGGCCGGCCAGCAGCGTCAAGGGGCCGCGGCGGTACGGACGGCCGTCGACTTCCGGCAAGGCTTCGGGCGCGTCGAGCAGCCAGAGGGGACGCGGCGGCGGAATGGACGACCGGCAAGGCGCGTCCGGCGCGTACTTTCCGAGTGGCCGCAGCCGGCGCGTCGCGCATTCCGGACGGTAGTCGGCATGCGCGGCGACGCGGTACACCCGCTCCTCGCCAAGCCGCGCGCCGAGGCGTTCGAGCAGGATGTCGAGCGCTTCCTGGCCGCTTTGCGCGTCGTCCAGCAAGGGACGGCTGCGACCGGGCAGCGCTTCGACCCGCGCCGCTTCCAGGCGGAGCGCCTCGACGGGCGCGGCCAGCGTCAGGCGTTCGAGGCGCTCGCGCAACACGCGCTCGAGGCGGCCGCCCTCCGCCGTCAGCCCGGCGAAGCGCAGCACCACGCGCGTTTCGTCGCGGCGATGCCGCAGGCACAACACCGCTTCGCGCACGCCGGCCTGGCGCGCCGCCAGCCAGCCGGCCAGCGCCGCGCTCAGGCGGCGCGCGGCAAACAGCAGGGCGGCGGCGTTGTCTACGGCGGATGGCAGTTGCAGCGGCAGGGCGAAGCGTTCCGGAAACACGAAATCGGGACGCGGGTCGGGGCGTTCGCCGTAAGCGCGTTCGAGAAGCCGCAGGCTCGCTTCGCCAATGCGCCGAGCCAAGGCGGCGGACGGTAGACGGCGCGCCTCGCCCAGCGTGCGCGCGCCGAAACGCGCCAGCGCCGCCGCCGCGTCGGCCGGCAATAAGGACACCGGCAAATCGTCGAGGCCGCGGCGCAGATCCCCGGCGTCCTTACAACACGCTCCCGGAGACAGGCGCGCCAGCCATTCGGCGCCGAGCGGCGTCGACGCCGCCGCGCAGGCGGCGCGGAAACCCTGCGCCGCAACGCCGGCCAGCGCGGCCGCCTGCAGTTTTTCCAGCCCGCCGAACAGGCGCAGGCAAGCACCAAGCTCCAGCAGCAGGGTGTCCGCCAGCACGCTCACCCGCGGCGTCAGGCATCCCGCCCAGCAGGCCAGCGCGCGCATCGCCGCGTCCTCGCGCGCCCGGTCGCGCGCCAGCAGGAGGATGCCGGGCGACAGGGCGCGCGCCGCGGCGGCGCCGATGCCGGGCGTCACGCCAGCGTCTTGCGCCGCTTCGTCCCCGATCACGACGCGGCCGCGTTCGACGATGGCGCTAGGCGACGGCAAGGGGGCGCGCGCCTCGATGCAAAGCCGCGGCAGACGCAGGGCGAGCCACAAGGGCGTCATGATCGTCGCGCCACGCCGCCGGGCGCGGCAGTTCGAGAAAAATCGTCCGCGCGCAGGGCGGGCCGCGCCGCTTGAACAGCTCCACGCCGAGCGTCCCCTGCGGACCGGGAGAAAGGAGTAGACGCAAGGGCGCCGCCGACGCCTGCGCGCGGGCGCGCCGCGGACGGAACAGGAAGGCCGGGGCCTGGCCGCCGGCGGCGGCGACCTGCAGGCGGCGCACTTCGCCGGGCGCGGCGCGTTCCGCCCAGCACGCCACGACGCCGGCGGCGCCGCTGACCAGCGTCTGCTCGGCCGCCCACAAGAGATCGCGCGGCGATTCCGGGGCCAGTACCGCCAGGCGCGCGCAGTCGACGCCGGCGGAAACCCAGGCCGGCGCGTGCAGCGCGTGCGGCGGCGCGATCAACACCGCCCAGCGCCCTTCCTCGCGCGCGGCATTCAAGGCCGGCAACAGCAGCGAGCACTCGCCGAAGCCCGCGTCGTCCGAGAGCAGTTCGCTCAAGGCCCCGCGCGGCCAGCCGCCGCCCGGCAGTTCCGCGTCGAGCGCCGGGAAACCGCTGGACACGGCGGGAAGCCGCGCGCCAGCCAGCCGGCCGCGCCAGACGTCGGGGCGTTCCAGGATGTCGTCCAGGGAAAAATGGCGAAGGGCGGCGGTCATGGGAATGGGAAGAAGAAAGCGGTGAAATGTGGAAATTCGATCCGTCCGGCGGCTGGCCGGCGAACGAAAAACCGGAGGCGTTCCGCCCGCTTTTCACGTTTCACTCAAAAGCGTTTCACTTTCGCGCCTCAGCGTTGCAAGCGCCGCACCAGCCCGACCATCACCCCGAAGATTTCCAGCCGACCCGCCGGACGGATCACCGGGTAGGCCGCGTTGCGCGGCTTGAGGACGTTCCGCCCTTCTTCCACGGCCAGTTCCTTGAGCGTGAATTCGCCGTCCACCACGGCGACCACGAAATCCCCCGGCCTGGCTTCGGCGGCGCGTTCCACCGCGGCGATGTCGCCGTCGCGGATGCCGGCGTCGAGCATCGAATCGCCGCGCACCGGGATCATCACCGTGCGCGACGGATGGCGGACGAGGTAGTCGTCGATCAGGAAGACGCCGACGCCGACGCCGTCGACCGCCTCGGGACGGCCGGCGCGGACGCCTCCCTCCGCCAGAGGCCGTTCGAAGAACCGCCCGGTGGGAATCCAGGCGTCCTCATCCGGCGCGCGCCGCACGAAACCCGCCGCTGCCAGGCGCTCCATCAGCTTGCGCGACGCCGTCTTGGACGCGAAGCGCATCAGCTCGGCGATGCGCTGCATCGACGGAATGCGGCGGTTCTCGGCGTAATAATCGCGCAGGCGGCCGAGATACGCATCGTCCTTGTTCAGGCTGACCATGACCATCGCTCCAGTGCTCGTTCGTACACCATGGTAGTGTCCGAACGAACACTTGTCAAATCAGGGATCAGGTAACAGGTGTCAGGTGTCAGAGGACAGTCCAGTTACCGGGCGCTTCGCGCCCGCAAATTACCGACACCTGTCACCTGTTACCTGTTACCTGTCACCTGACACCTGACACCTGCTCCCACCAGCCGAGGAGCGCGTCGTCTTTCGCCAGCAATTCAAACGACGGGCTTACGCACCTGGCCCATTGCAGGGAACCGAAGAGGATGTAATCGGCATACAGGGGACTCGTTCCGCCCAGGAAGGCCTGGTTGGCGAGCACGCGCCGCACCGGGTCGAGCAACTGGCGGAAGCCGATGACTTCGGCATCGCGGTTCGCGGTGACCTCTTCCAGCGGTTTGCCGAAGTGCTGTTCGCGGCTGGCGCGGAAGTACGCGCGATCCTTCTCGTGGAGGAGCGGGGGAATGTCCGAAACGATGAGCCGCGCGATGCCGGGATTGACGACGGCATTCACGAACTCGTTGACGAAGCGCGTCACCGCCTGGCCGGCGGCGCCGCCGAACAGGGACGGCGCATCGGGATACTCGCGTTCCAGGTAATCGGCGATCGTCCACGAATCGAAAACGACCGTCTCGCCGTCGACCAGCACGGGCACGTATCCCTGTCCCGAGAAGGCAATCGCCTCCTTGTCGCTGTAGCGCCAGGGAATCGTCTCGAATTCCAGCCCCTTGTGCCGCAGGGCCATGCGCGCGCGCCAGCAGTACGAACTGAAGCGCAGCTCAGGGTCTTCGCCGGCCAAATCATAAAGGATGCGTGATCTCATTGCGGTTCTCCTCCAAAGGTTGAAGTCATTATAGGCATCATTGTTCATACCCGGCGCGGGACGCGGTTTGCCCGAAAAGAAACGCCCGCGAGGCCGGGGTCACGGTCGGCGCGGTATTGATCCCGGCGGCCGCGCGGTACGCCCGGTCCACCGCCGGACGCGCCTGGATCGCTTCGAACCAGCGCTTCAGATGGGGAAATTCGTCCAGGTTCTGCTGTTGCCGCCGCCACGGAACGATCCACGGGTACGCCGCCATGTCGGCGATGGAATAGTCGCCGGCGACGAATTCGCGCTCGGCCAAACGCCTGTCCAGTACGCCGTACAACCGGTTCGTTTCCCGCACATAGCGATCGATCGCATAGGGCAGCTTCTCCGGGGCATACTGGCCGAAATGATGATTCTGCCCGGCCATCGGGCCGAGTCCGCCCATCTGCCAGAAAAGCCACTGCAGCGTCTCGGCGCGTCCCCGCAAATCGGACGCGATGAAACAGCCCGTCTTCTCGGCCAGATAGAGCAGGATCGCCCCCGATTCGAAAAGCGCGACCGCTTCCCCGCCATCGGCCGGCGCGTGGTCCACGATCGCCGGAATGCGGTTGTTCGGCGAAATCCGCAGGAAATCCGCCGCGAACTGCTCGCCCCTGGAAATATCGACCGGCACGATCTTGTAGGGAAGCCGCGCCTCTTCCAGGAATATCGTGATCTTGTGGCCGTTGGGGGTCGTCCAGTAATAGAGGTCGATCATGTGTGCTGGCTCGCATCGATGGTTCAAGAATGGTTCAAAAAATCGGAAGCCGACAGGCTTGTCTCGCGTCCGAAGGCTGCGGTATACGCGAAATCGCATATCCCGGTATTCATATAAACAAATAACTATTAAATCGTTTCACGGCGTTTGCCCAGCCTCTAGCATAGAAGATTTTGAACGTGGGAGCACGTCATGCAACGCCGATTGACCCCGTCACAATTATCATCCCTACAGGAAACAGAAGAGGAATTTGCCCTGCTGGACGTGCGCGAAGCCGGATTGTTCGTGCATAAACATTTGTTTTACGCGTCCTGCGCGCCCTTGTGGCGTATGGAATACCTGCTGGATCGGCTGGCGCCGCGCAAAACGACCCCGGTGGTCCTGGTGGATCTGCAAGGCGAGCAGGTGGAAGCGGCGGCGGCCAGGCTGGAAAGACTGGGCTATTCCGACGTGGCCATCCTGGAAGGCGGCACGCTGGCCTGGGAAGCGCAGGGTTACGAGGTGTTCATCGACACCAATGTCCCCAGCAAGGCGTTCGGCGAGAGGGTGGAAGTGGAAGCGCGGACGCCTCATTTGACGGCGGAAGAACTGCATCGACGCCTCCAGGACAGGGAAAACCTGGTGATTCTGGACGGGCGGCCGGCGGACGAATTCTTCAATTTCAGCCTGCCCGGCGCGCACAACGTGCCCAATGGCGAACTGCCCTACCGCATCCACGAATTCGCCCCCGACCCCGAAACCCTGATCGTGGTGAATTGCGCGGGCAGGACACGCAGCATCATCGGCGCGCAGACGCTCAAGAACCTGAAGCTCCCCAACCCGGTCGCGGCGCTCAAGGGCGGCACCATGTCCTGGCTGCTGGCGGGCTGGACGCTGGAAAAGGGCAAGTATACCGTGTTGCCGGAACCCCAGGCGGAGGCGCTGGCGCCGATTCGCGCGCGCCTGCGGCAACTGCTTCGTCATTTCGAGCTGCCCTCGATCGACACGGCGCAACTGGAAGCCTGGCGCGCCGCGCCCGAGCGCAGCCTTTATCTCTTCGACGTGCGCACCCTCGAGGAATATCAGGCCGGACACGTTCCCGGCTCGCGCTGGGCCGCCGGCGGGCAGTTGGTGCAGGCGACGGATACCTTCCTGGCGACGCGCAACGCGCGCCTGGCGCTCGTCGATCACGACGGCGTGCGCGCGCCCAATACGGCGGTCTGGCTGCGGCAAATGGGTTTTCAGGAGGTCTTTCTTTACCCGCCGCCGCCGCAAGCGACGCTGGAAACCGGGCCGGAGCCGATCCGCGTGCTGCGCGATCCGTCACTGCCCGTCGCCTCCTGGGTCTCGGTGCAGCAAGCCAATGCCTTGCGGCAGCGCAAGGACGCCCGCATCTACGACATCGACCAAAGCGTGCGTTTCGCCCATCGGCACATCCAGGACGCCCTGTTCGCGGCGCCGCACCGGATCGAGAGCTTTCTGGACAAGCGGGACGATCGCCTCGTGCTGCTGACTTCGCGCGACGGCGTATTGGCGCAGGTGATCGCCAGCCAGCTCGTCGCGCGCGGTTTTCCGGCGCGGGCCATTCTGGGCGGCACGCAAGCCTGGCGCGCGGCGCAATTGCCGACCGCTTCCGGGCGCGAAGGCATTCTCACCGGAGAAGACGACACGCGCTACAGCGGCTACGAACTGGCCGAGGACAAGACCGCCGCGAACCAGGTGGTGCGCGACGAAAGATTCCGCGCCTATCTGCAATGGGAACTCGATCTGCTGGAACAGATCCAGCGCCCCGGCGCGCCGACGCGCTTCCAGGTGTATTGTCCCTGAG
>JAISQQ010000113.1 GCA_031274075.1 Accumulibacter sp. | reverse complement strand
CGGTGGCAAAATACCGGCTTGCGCCATTGTCTTGCGTGACTTTCACGGACTTTTCTCCGGTTTGTCGATCGTCTCTATGTGATAACGAACCAAAAACCGGATAACTTGAGGGTCATTTCAATTTTTTTTTACTCCAAAATCGGCGTGACGCAGCCCGAACGAGACAGGGAGGCGTTCGGCGGTTTTGCCTCGGGAAGGCCGGCTGGGTTTCCTGGGAGGTTCCGAAGACCCGGCGATGGGGTTCATTTCTTCATGCGCGATGAAAGGTCTTTTGACGCCGCATAACCATAGCCAAGGGAGGCTGGCATAATCGCCGGCAGCCGGGGGTCTTCACCCGGCCATGCGTTCAGCTTGTGATTCCCTTTTGTGATTCCCCTGGCTCCCGGCCTGGGGAATACTTCGGGTTTGGCCTTGCCTTTGACGGCGCGCCGTTTCCGCGCCGCAATCGTCGATCGTCAATCGTAATACCCCACGCCACGGTCTTTCGCGGGAACTTTATTTCTGGAGGCAGGTCTTTATCCCCACAAAGGATTGCCATGGAATTCTTCAGTCCAGCCACAACCACATTGCTGGTGCTTGCCGTGATGGCGGTTTTTTTTGTCACCGAAGCCATTCCGCTGGCCGTGACGGCCATGTCCGGCGCCATCGTGCTTGGGCTTTGCGGGGTCATCACGCCGCAGCAGGTCTTCTCCGGCCTTGCCAATTCCACGGTCGTGCTGTTCGCGGGCATGTTCGTCATCGGCACGGCGATGTTTCATACCGGGCTGGCGCAAAAGATCGGCGCCAGCGTCGTGCGTATTTTCGGCACCGGCGACAAGGGCCTGATGTTCGGGGTCATGCTGGTCGCCGCCGTCCTTTCTTCGGTTTCGTCCAACACCGGCACCACCGCGGCGCTGATGCCGGTGGTGATCGCCATTTGTTCCACGGCCAGGCTGTCTTCGTCGCGCCACCTGATGCCGCTGGCCTTTGCCGCCGGCCTGGGCGGCACCATGACCCTGGTGGGCACGCCTCCCAATATCCTGGCCAACGCCACTCTCGCGGCCAATTCGATCACCCCCTTTCACTTTTTTGAATTTGCCCTGATCGGCATCCCCGTGACCCTTGTCGGCATGGCCTACATGATGCTCGTCGGCAACAGGCTCCTGCCGAAGGACGGCCTGCGTGCGGACGATGCCCTGCGGCTGGCGGAAAAGCATCGGGACGAAGCGGAGGCCAGGAACGCCGATCCAAAAAAAATGCTCGTCACCGGGCTGACCCTGCTGGCCGTGGTCACGGTCATGGCCTTGGACATCAAGCGTTTCCCGCTGGAAATGGTGGCGGTGACAGGCGCGATCGTGCTGGTGTTGAGCGGTTGTATTTCCGAAAAAGAGGCTTACCAGGGCATCGACTGGGTGACCATTTTCCTGTTCGCGGGGATGATGCCGGTAGCCATTGCCCTCGACAAAAGCGGCGCGGGGGAAATCATTGCCGACAGCGTCATTGCGTTCCTCGGCGACAAGCCCTCGCCGTATCTTCTGTGCACCGTGCTCTTCATCCTTTCGGCGGGGCTGACGCAGTTCATGTCCAACACCGCCTCCGCCGCCCTGCTCTGTCCCCTGGCGCTGTCGATAGCCGCCGGAATCGGCGTCTCGCCCCAGGCGGTCATCATGTCCATCGCCATCGCCGCTTCGTGCGCGTTCGCGACGCCCGTGGGCACGCCCCCGAACACCCTGGTGCTGGGCGCGGGCAATTACCGCTTCATGGACTACGTGAAAGTCGGCGCGCCGCTGGTCGTCCTGGAGATGCTCGTCTGCTCGCTGCTGATCCCCATGATCTGGCCATTCTGACTCACGCAGTCCAGCGCGGCGCTTTCCAGGCGTGCCAGGGTGTCGGCAGGTGTCGGCAGGTGTCGGCAGGGTTTTGGCTTCCCGTTCCTGCGGTTAGAATAGGAGACCTCGAAGACCAAGGACACTGCCGTGAGCAACGCGCCCAAAAACAGCAAGGAGACTGCCGCGCCGGCGGCCAATTTCATCCGCAACATCATCGACGCCGACCTGGCCGCCGGCAAGCACGCCCAGCGCCGCTGGTCGGGCAAGCCGGGCCTCGCGCCGCGGCAGCTCGAAGGAGCGCTCGACCCGGCGCGCATCCGCACCCGCTTTCCGCCGGAGCCGAACGGCTACCTGCATTTCGGCCACGCCAAGTCGATCTGCCTGAATTTCGGGCTGGCGCGCGACTATGGCGGACGCTGCCACCTGCGCTTCGACGACACCAATCCGGAAAAGGAGGAAAAGGAATACGTCGATTCGATCATCGACGCGGTGCGCTGGCTCGGCTTTTCCTGGCGGGACGAAAAGGAGGACAACCTCTATTACGCCTCGGACTACTTCGACTCGATGGTGGCCTGCGCCGAATACCTGATCGAATCCGGGAACGCCTACGTCGATAGCCAGAGCGCCGACGAAATGCGCGCCAGCCGCGGCACGCTGACCGAATCCGGCAAGGATTCGCCCTACCGCAAGCGCAGTCCGGAAGAAAACATGCTGCTGTTCCGCCGCATGCAGACTGGGGAATTCCCGGACGGCGCGCACATCCTGCGCGCCAAGATCGACATGGCCTCGCCCAACATCAACCTGCGCGACCCGGCGATCTACCGCATCCGCCACGCCGAGCATCACAACACCGGCAACCGCTGGTGCGTCTACCCGATGTACACCTTCGCCCACCCGATCGAGGACGCGCTGGAAAACATCACGCACTCGATCTGCACGCTGGAATTCGAGGACCAGCGCCCGTTCTACGACTGGCTGCTGGCGCGCCTGGCCGAAGGCGGCCTGTTGCAGCGCCCGCTGCCGCAACAGATCGAGTTTTCGCGCCTGAACCTGAGCTACGTCGTGCTCTCCAAGCGTAAACTCATCCAGTTGGTCGAGGAAAAGCACGTTTCCGGCTGGGACGATCCGCGCATGCCGACCATCGTCGGCGCCCGCCGCCGCGGCTACACGCCGGAAGGCTTCCGCCTGTTCGCCGAGCGCATCGGCGTCTCCAAGTCCGACTCGCTGATCGACTACACCCTGTTCGAGGACTGCATGCGCGAAGTGCTCAACGAATCGTCCGAGCGCCGCGTCGCCGTGCTCGACCCGCTGAAGCTGGTCATCGACAACTATCCCGAAGGCCAGAGCGAGCAATGCTTCGCGCCCAACCACCCGCTGAAGCCGGAACTCGGCAAGCGCGCCATGCCCTTTGGCCGCGAGCTGTGGATCGAGCGCGAGGATTTCATGGAAACGCCGGTGAAGGGCTATCGCCGGCTCTATCCCGGCGGCATCGTCCGCCTGCGCCACGGCTTCGTGGTCAAATGCGGCGGCTGCGACAAGGATGAAAACGGGCGCGTCGTCGCCGTGCATGGCGAATATCTGCCGGATTCCAAGAGCGGCACGCCCGGCGCCGACAACTACAAGGTCAAGGGCAACCTGCACTGGGTGTCGGCGGCCGACGCCTGCCAGGCCGAAGTGCGCCTCTACGACCGCCTGTTCGCCAATCCCGCGCCGGGATCGGGCGAGCGCGACTTCCTCGACGACCTGAACCCGGACAGCATGCGCGTCGTCACCGCGCAACTCGAACCCGCGCTGAAGAACGCCGGAGCCGAGGAACGCTTCCAGTTCGAACGGCACGGCTATTTCGTCGCCGACCCGGTCGATTCGCGGGACGGCGCGCCGGTCTTCAACCGGACGGTGACGCTCAAGGATTCGTGGGGTTCAGGGGGGCAGGGGACAGGGGACAGGGGACAGGGGACAGTTTAGTTACCGGGCGCTTCGCGCCCGCGAATATCGCTGTCATTCATCTGTCATCCGGATGGCGGGGTCGAAATGGCCGCTGTCTGCGATGAGCTGATAGGAATAGTGGAGGAATAGGGGGCAGGGCACGATCAATTCCCAAAATTTAATCGTGGCCTGGGTCCAATGCTGTTTTACGGGCGAATTTTACTCAAGGGAACCAGCGGCGGGCCAACTCGCTGAGCCTGTTGAAGCGGCTTTGAGTCGTGCAGGGAGTTGAAAACTATGTGGTCAAAACTGTTTTTGCGGCTCTCGATGCTGCCGGTCCTGCTCATGCTTGGCGGCGCGGCGGCGGGTCTGGCTGAGGAAAAGAGCAACAGTTTGCCTAGTGAAGCGACCAACAGCCTCGGCATGGAATTCGTGCTGATCCCGGCGGGTTCGTTCACCATGGGGGCTGGCGAGAATGATAAAGATGCTTTTGACGATGAAACGCCGGCCCACCGAGTGACGATCAGCCAGCCATTTTACCTGGGCAAATACGAAGCG
>JAISQQ010000105.1 GCA_031274075.1 Accumulibacter sp. | reverse complement strand
CGCCGGTCTCCCCGGCGTCCCCGCCTGCGTGCTGGAAAAGCTGGAAGAGCAGGACTGGGTCCGGCTCACCCAGTCGCAGTTCGAGCCGATCCGGGTGTCCGGCCGCCTCTGGATCGTGCCCTCATGGCATACCGCGCCGGACCCGGAGGCCATCGTCCTGGTCCTCGATCCGGGCCTGGCCTTCGGCACCGGCTCGCACCCGACGACCCGTCTTTGCCTCGAATGGCTGGAACGCGCCGTGACGCCGGGATGCTCGATGCTCGATTACGGCTGCGGTTCGGGCATCCTGGGAATCGCCGCCGCCCGGCTCGGCGCGGCGGAAGTGCTCGGCGTCGACATCGACCCGCAGGCCGTCGCCGCCGCCCGGGACAACGCGAGGCGCAACGGGGTAAGCGCCCGCTTCGACGATGCCGCGCTCAGGATACGGGGACAATTCGATCTCGTGGCCGCCAACATCCTGTCCAACCCGCTCAAGGCCCTGGCGCCGGCCGTCTGCGCACACGTCCGTCCCGGCGGACGCCTCGCGCTGTCGGGCATCCTCGCGGCGCAGGCCGAAGAATTGATCGCGGCCTATGCCCCGTGGATAGCACTCGGCGTGGCGGACACCCGCGAAGGCTGGGTTTGCCTGTCCGGAGAAAAAGCAGGATAGCCGCCTTGCCGGGGTATTTCGGCGTGCCTGGGCTGTGGGGGATAATTTAGTGGATGGTGTACCCAGGCGAGCCGGATCTCCGCGCCCCAGGAAAATCACCACGACGCTACAGAGTGCGATGCCCTGCCGCGCTCCCAGAGAAGATCGCCAACAACTTCTTCGCCCACCCCGACTATATGATGTACCGATCGAGATCGGTGAGCAGGTCCGGGCCGTTCGGCTTCCAGCCGAGCAACGCCCGTGTGCGCGCGGCGGATACGGCCATGTCCGCGCCCGCCATGCCGGCGAACCAGCCGAAGTGCTCGCGTTCCCGCGACGCGACCGGCAGGCCGAGGCGGCGGCCGATCAGCTCGGCAATCGCCTTGAACGGCACGGCCTCGTCGGCGACCGCGTGGTAGATGGGTTCGGTCACTCCTTGCTCGAGGGCGAGCCGGTAGACGCGCGCGGCGTCCGACCGATGCACGCCGGACCAGCAATTCCGGCCTTCGCCGAGATAGGCCGACAAACCCTTTTCCCGCGCCAGCCGGATCACGATGGGAATGAAACCGTGGTCGCCGGGTCCATGGACCGACGGCGCCAGCCGGACCGTCGCCGCGCGCACGCCGCGTTCGGCCAGCGCCCGCGCGGCCGCTTCGGATTTCCGGGGAGAGGCCGGGCTGGGCCGGTCCGCTTCGGTCGCGCCACGCTTAAGCCCCGACAGGCCCGAGGTGACGAGCAGGGGGCGGTTCGATCCTTCCAGGGCGCTTCCCAGCGCCTCGATTGCGCGCCTGTCCTGTTCGGCGTTCTCGGCGAAGCGGGAGAAGTCGTGGTCGAACGCGGTGTGGATTACCGCGTCGGCGGTCGAGGCGGCCTTGCGCAGGGCGTCGAGATCGCCTAGCGTAGCGCGGAAAACCTTGGCGCCGGTCGCGGCCAGCGCGGCCGTTTTTTCATCGGAACGCGCGAGTCCCGTGACCTGATGGCCGGCGCCGATCAATTCCTGGACCACGGCGGAGCCGACCCATCCCGTGGCGCCGGTGACAAATACGTGCATCGCGGAATCTCCTGGATTGGAAATGGTAGGGAAAAGCGACAGGGAGAAGTGACAGGGGAGCGGCAAGGAAGGCCGATTCAACCGAGCCGCATGGACAGTTCGACGTCTTCGCCGAACGGCGTGGACAAGTAGCCGCTGGCGGGCGAACGCACGCGCGCCAGGTAATCGGGGCTGTGGCCGGCGTCGTCGGCGACGACGAGCGCGCCCGGCTTGAGGCGGCTCTCGACCCGGTCCAGGACTTCGGTGTAGAGCGCCTTGGCGCCATCGAGAAGCAGCAGGTCGATCGTCTCGGGAAGATCGGCGCCCAGCGTCTCGAGCGCGTCGCCCTCGCGGATTTCCACCAGGTCGGCGAGTCCGGCGGCGGCCAGATGTTTCCGTGCCCGCGCCACCTTGGAAGGCTCGAACTCGCTGCCGATCAGGCGGCCGCCGCCGTTATCCCGCAGGGCCGCGGCCAGATGCAGGGTCGAGATGCCGAACGAGGTGCCGAACTCGACGATGCTCCGCGCGCCCGAACTTCGCGCCAGCATGTAGAGCAGCACGCCGGTTTCCCGCGAGACCGGAAGCCAGAGGTCTTTCAGTTGTCCGTAGAAGTCGAGGTATTCGGTCTTGCTGCGCATCAGGCGGACGCGCTCCTCGCGGGGGATTCCGGCCATCGCCGGGCTTGTCGCCGCCTCGGCCTGCGCGAACAGGCGATCCAGCAGGGGGGCGAGCGGGGAAGTCGTCAGGGTGGTCATACAGGTCTCCAGTCAACGGTTGAGCGCCTCGCGGCGCTTGACTAAAATGCGGATGATCCGTCGCATCCAAGAATACGGCCAATTCGCCGTATTCACTATTCGCATTGACTTTCGTGCCGGAAAGCCGCCATGACCCATCGCCAGACTCCCCGGATTTCCTCGCGAAAACAGCCGCAGCAGGCCCGCTCGACGGAACTCGTCGCGGCGATATTGGAAGCGGCGGTTCAGGTTTTGGCGAAGGAAGGAGCGCGCCGCTTCACCACGGCGCGGGTCGCCGAGAAGGCCGGAGTCAGCGTCGGCTCGGTGTATCAATACTTCCCGAACAAGGCGGCGATCCTCTTCCGCCTGCAAAGCGACGAATGGCGGCAAACGGCCGGCACGCTGGGCGGCATCATCGAGGACGCGCGGAAACCGCCGCTCGAACGGCTGCGCACCCTGGTTCACGCCTTCATCCGTTCGGAATGCGAGGAGGCCGCGATGCGCGCGGCTCTCGACGCCGCCGCGCCGCTCTATCGCGATGCGCCCGAGGCGCGGGAAGCACGGGCGTCGCGATACCGGACGGTCGGGATTTTCATGCAAGAGGCGCTGCCCGGGGCCTCCGCCGCCGTTCGTGGATTGGCGGGCGACTTGATCGCCACGACACTCAGTTCGGCGGGCAAGCACTTTTCAGGAAGTCCCCACACCCCCGCCGAGATCGAGACCTACGCCGACGCCATGGCCGACATGTTCTGCGCCTACGTCACAGACATCGAACACCGCCGGGACAAACACCGGGGCGGCTCCAACCCGCCGCTCAGGGTGGGCAAAGTGAATTCCGGCGATCTTCATGAGGAGAATATATCTTGGAGGGTGTAGCAAGGAATAATAGGGGCCGGCCACGATTGAATTTTGGGATTAATGGTGGGCTGTCCCCTGCTATCTTTGGAATTAATCGTGGTCTGTCCCCTATTATTCATACTCATCCAACAAATGCCATGCCGAGTGCGGCTGATATTAAAGCATTGCAATCCTTGGGGCAGTCGAAGCAATACGTGTATCACGGTGGTGAAGTGACGACTGTCCGTCCTAACC
>JAISQQ010000026.1 GCA_031274075.1 Accumulibacter sp. | reverse complement strand
CGCGGACTGTCGCGGATTTCTTCGTAACCGGTAATCAGGATGGAGATCACCCGCTGGATTTGCCGGTAGTCCTCGCCGCGCCCGATCTGTTCCGTCACCATGTGCGCCAGATAGAAAATGATCCGTCCGCGCATCTCCGGCGTCGGGGCCAGCTGGATTTCGATGTCGATGATCTTGCCCTGCGCCGACGTCGAGAACGCCGTCACCGCGCTGGGCGCCCTGCAGCCGCGGCATTACGTCGATGTAGGCGCGCAGGTCTCCGGACAGATCCGGCAGATTGCGGTGGGGGTCGGCGATACGGTGAACAAGGGCGATCTCCTGTTCGAGATCGACCCAGACATCCAGCAGGCGACGGTCGAGGCCAACCGCGCCACGCTGGACAGCCTGCGCGCGCAATTGGCCGAGCGGGAAGCCGAGCGCGATCTGGCGCGGCAACTGGCCGAGCGGCAGCAGCGCATGGTGGCGGACGAAGCGACCAGTCTGGAAGCCGTGCAGGTGGCCGAGGCCAATCTGCGCGTGGTCGAGGCGCGGGTCAAAAGTCTGCACGCGCAGATCAAGGGAGCGCAATCGACCTTGCAGGGCAATGAGGCGCTTCTTCGTTACACGCGCATCTACGCGCCGATTGCTGGCACCGTGGTGACGCTGTAAGCGCGCGAAGGGCAGACGCTCAACGCCACCTACCAGACGTCCAATCTCCTGCGCATCGCCGACCTGTCGCGCATGACCGTATGGACGGAGGTGTCCGAGGCCGACGTCGGGCGCTTGCGGAAGGACATGCCGGTCTATTTCACCACCCTGGGCTTGCTGGACGAAGCCGGTCATCCCCGGCGCTGGAACGGCGTCCTGCGCCAGGTGCTCCCCGCGCCGGTTCCGGCGGCGAACACCGCCGCCCAGGGCGGCGCTCCGGCGGGCAAGGTGGTGCTCTATACGGCGCTCTTCGACGTAAACAACGCTGATGGCGCCTTGATGCCGCAGATGAACGCGCAGGTGTTTTTCGTCCTCGCGGCGGCGCGCGACGTGCTCACCGTCCCCTTGAGGCTACTGGAAACCGTACCCGGCCCGCCGGAAGTCTTTTCGCTCCGCGTGCTGGAGAACGGCCGGGGCGTTCCGCGTCAGGTGAAGATCGGCGCGCGGGATCGGCTCTACGGGGAAGTAGTCGACGGGATCAAGGAAAACGATCGGCTGGTGACGGGCATTCGCCAGCAACGGGCGTCGCGGAGCTTGCGATGGTGATTCGGTTTCGCCGGGCGGCTCCCGTAGGGCGGGAAAGCGCCGCGCCTCCCGCCGGTTCATCTCTCGCGCGCAGCGCCTTGTTGGTTTTTCCCACGGTTTTGAATCCTGCGGCGCTTCGCGCCGGAGAGTACGAGCGGCGGGAGGCGCTTCGCTTTCCCGCCCTACGGGGTGCGCCGCCAAAGGCCGTTCGTGTGTCCCGTAACGCACCATCACCGCCCGGCCGACCAACGATGCGCCCCCTGTCACCGCCCCTGCTTCGGCCAACCGCGCAAGGGCGCCAGGGTTCAGGGGCTCCGCCATATCGTCGCCTCACGCTTCGATAGTTTCGCATTGCGGGCCATTGTGATAGATAGCGCAATTGATATTCGGTTGCGCGATGAACCTCCGTTGCCATCCGGTCAGGCGGCATAATCAACAGGCGTGGCCTGGAACGACGAGCATGGAGCAGCGAAGGAGAGTCCGACGGTGGTAATCTTCCGGCTTGACAAGCGCCGCCGGTTTTCACGTCGGATGGTCAGCTTGTCATTCCAGGCTACGCTTGCTGTTCGGCGCGTTGTCGCGGGATTCGGGCATCGATGACATCGCCAGCGACGTGGCGGCCTTGAGCGATGACGCCCGTCGATATGCCCGCCGAGCGCCAGAAGTCGAGGATGGATAGTGTAGATGGTGATCCGGTTTTGGAAGTGCTGTCGCAGTTTTACGACGGGTCGAAAAGCGACTGCGGCTGCGAAAACGCTCTGCCGGACAGCGGCGGCGCGGCGGATCCTGTCGGCGACATCGCCGTGGATGTGACGGATACTCTGGGAGACGCGCTGGAAGCGGCCGGAGAATTCGCCCTGAACGCGGCGGGAGAAGTTTTGGGGCATTTACTGGACGGACTGTAAAAAGAACAAGCGTAAAGATTGTGCCGTCGTTTTTGAGGCGTTCCTCTCCTCGTCCATCTTTTTCACAAGACCCCTGTTTGCGCCGCTGACGCGGCGGAAGAACGACTTCGCGGCATAAGCGTTGATATAAGAACCTGTTCACGATTTTCTCTGGGAGAGCGGGGTACCCGCGCCGCGCTCCCCAGGGTCATCGCATTTTCTCCATGAACGTAAAGTCGACCGGTGTGCGTGAAAACAGCGACGGTTCGGTAGGGCGGGAAAGCGCAGCGCCTTACCAATGATCCTTTTCACGGCGCAACGCGCCGCATGACTCAAGGGCCGTCGAATACGATGAGCGGCGGCTGCGCCGCCGGAGAGAACGACCGGCGGGAGGCGCTCGCTTTCCCGCCCTACGAGGTGCACCAACGGTCTGGCGCCCATACCCAGGCAAGCCGGAGACCCGCGCCGCAGGAAAATCACCACGATGCCAACGACGCCACAGAGTGCGATGGCCCTGCCGTGCTCCCAGAAGAAAGATCGTGAACAGGTTCTAAGCACAGA
>JAISQQ010000012.1 GCA_031274075.1 Accumulibacter sp. | reverse complement strand
CGAAGCGTCCGGTATGCGCCGCCGTTTTCGCGCGCACCGCTCGATTCATGGAGAGAGTGCGATGGCCCCCTGGGGAGCGTGGGACACCCGCCCCGCAACAGCGGCGGCCGTGTCATGGCGCGGGTCAAAAGCGGGGAGGGGCTCCGCACTCCCAGAGAAGATCGCAAACAGCTTCTAACGGGAACTTCCCGATCGATTCCGTTTGTGCGCCGGCGACACGAAACGGGCCTTGCCCTCAGGCATTGCGACACCAACACTTGGAGCCTGCCGGGACAGGCTCCATTTCAAGGGAAGCGCGGAGACCCTCGGGCGATGGTCCCCGGAAGAAACTCAGGCCACCGGGAGAGCGTCGGGCTTGGAGTCCGTTGGAGAAGCGGCGATGTCCGTCTTCGGAGAAGCTGTTTTACGGGGCTTACGCTTTCCAACCTGTTTTGACGAAGCACCTTTTTTGGGTTTCGCGGTCTTTGCAATGATCGACTTGGCCGCGCTCGCCTGCCAGTCGGCCAGGGATTTTATTCTGGTCTGCGTTTTTTTCGATTTCAGCGTATCGCCCGCGGCTTCGGCTTGCCCGATGAGAAATCTATCTTTGTCGCCCGTCAGCCAGAACGGCCTCTTGCCGTGTCCGTTCCACGTTTTTCCCGTTTCCGGATCCCGGTATTTGGGAGGGATGAACGATTTTGCCTTCTTCTGCGCCCTTTTCCTCGGCTTGGGCGCATCGCTCGCGGCTTCGGCCTGCGCGGCTATGAGGAATTTACTCCTGTCGCCAATCCCGACCAGCCAGAGCGGCGTCTTGCCGTGCCCATTCCAGGTTTTTCCCGTTGCCGGATCGCGGTACTTGGGAGGAAGAATCCGTTTGCCGGTGGCGGAAACCGGAAGCGGCTTGCTGGCAACGACGGATGGCTTGCCGTCCGAAAACAACTCGGCAGACTGAACGTCATACAGCTCGATCAGTTTGCGCATCTCGGCAATGGCACGCCTCTTTTCGTTCTCTCGCAACGATGAAGCTTTTTTCTGAAGTGTGGAAATTTTATCCAGCAGCGACTGGTACGAGTCCATAAACGTCCCTTTCTGTCTGATCGATCGGGTTAAAAAAGAAAGATGAGAAAAGTCACGACGAACAGGAATATTCCTATGCCGTTCGCCGGCAAGCTAGACTATAGACGCGATTGATGATGTTGGCAAATAAAAAAATGGCGCCAGCCTCATTGCGAGAACGCGCCGGAGGGCTTGCTGCCATACGGAGCGGTTTTCGAATAGCCCGCCAGATCCAGCAGATTGTTCCACGACCCAGCCTCGAATCCCCGGAAATTCTGCGTTCCGACCCGCAGGCTGGGAATCACCATTTCCCCGCCGAACTCCTTGGAGACTTCGTCCAACTCTTCCTGGGTGCTGATCAGTTTTTCCGAGAACGGGATGCCACGCCCGTTGAGCAGGGTCCTGGCGCTGGCGCAAGTCTCTTTGCAATTGGCCATGGTGTAGAGAGTGACCGGATATTTTTCCGCGGCCAGACGCGTGGCATAGGGCAGATCGGGCCCGCCTTCCTGTCTGGAGCCTTCTATCTTTTCAATGACGCGCGTTCCGGGCGGAGGCGGCTGGTCCGAGTAAACGGTCTCTCCGGATTCGGTGATCCAGCGGTAGGTCGTTTGGGCGCCGCACGGCAGGACGACGGCGATTGCGGCAAGAAAGAGAATGGGGCGGAAAGAGAACATGGCGTGATCCTCCAGAAATACTTAGATGCGAGACGGCTGGATCATACCACTGTGCCGCAACAAGGCATCGACCTGCGGATCGCGTCCGCGGAAGGCGCGGAAATTTTCCAGCGCCGGGCGGGCGCCGCCGGTGGCAATGATCTCGTCGAGAAAGCGCCGGCCGACGTCCGGGTCGAATGGATTGCCCGCTTCCTCGAAGGCGGCATAGCTGTCGGCGGAAAGGACTTCCGCCCATTTGTAGCTGTAATAGCCCGCCGCATAGCCGCCGGCGAAGATGTGCGAGAAGCTGTTCGGGAAGCGGTTCCACGGCGGCGGAAAAGTGACCGCGACTTCTTCGCGCACCGCATACAGCAGATCGAGCACACTGTCTTCTCCGCGTGGGTCGAATTCGCTGTGCAGTAACATGTCGAACAGGGCAAACTCGATCTGGCGCACGGTCAGCATGCCGCTCTGGAAGTTGCGCGCGGCGAGCATCTTGTCGAACAGTTCGCGCGGCAAGGGTTCGCCGGTATCGACGTGGCCCGACATCCGGCGCAGCACGTCCCATTCCCAACAGTAGTTTTCCATGAATTGCGACGGCAGTTCGACGGCGTCCCATTCGACGCCGTGAATGCCGGAAACGCCGAGTTCCTCGACGCGCGTGAGCAGGTGGTGCAGGCCGTGGCCGGCTTCATGGAAGAGGGTTTCGACGTCGTCGTGCGAAAACGTCGCCGGCTTGCCGCCCACCGGGCGCGGAAAGTTGCAGGCCAGGTAGGCTCCCGGCGTCTGCATGCCCGCCGCGACGCGGCGGCGGGAAACGGCTTCGTCCATCCAGGCGCCGCCGCGCTTGGTTTCGCGAGCGTAGGGATCGAGATAGAACTGGCCGACCCGTCCGCCGTCCGCGTCTTCGATGCGGAAAAAACGCACGTCCTCGTGCCACGTCGGCGCGCTGTCCGGCTTGATGCGCACGCCATAAAGCGACTCGACGACGTGAAAGAGTCCCGCCAATACCCTGGGTTCGGTGAAATACGCCTTGACCTCCTGTTCGGAGAAGGCGTAGCGCGCCTGGCGCAGCTTTTCCGAGGCGTAGCCCATGTCCCAGGGTTCGAGCGTCGCCAAGCCCAGCTCGCGGCGCGCGAAGTCGCGCAGATCGGCGACGTCCTTTTCCGCGAAAGGCCTGGCCTTGCGCGCCAGGTCGCGCAGAAAGCCGAGCACCTGCCCGACCGACGCGGCCATCTTGGGCACCAGCGATACTTCCGCGAAATTGCGATAACCGAGCATGCGCGCCTCTTCCTGGCGCAGTTCGAGGATGCGCCGGATCAGCGGCGTGTTGTCGAGTTCCGCCGGGCCGAACTCCGAAGCACGCGTGGTCGAGGCGCGGTAGAGCGCCTCGCGCAGGCGCCGGCTGGCGGCGAACTGTTGTACCGGCCAGTAGGAAGGCATATGCAGGGTGAATTTCCACCCCTCCTTGCCGTCCTTTTCGGCGGCTTCGCGCGCGGCCTGGATCGCGTCGGGCGGCAGTCCGGCCAGCTCCGCCTCGTCGGTGACGATCTCGCCGAAAGCCTTGGTCGCGTCGAGAAGGTTCTCCGAGAATTTGGCGGCGAGCGTGGCGAGTTCTTCCTGGATGGCCTGGAAGCGCGGCTTTTGCTCTTCCGCAAGCTCGGCGCCCGAGAGACGGAAATCGCGCACCTCGTTGTCGATGATCCTGCGCCTGGCCGGCGAGAGCGCGGGATACGCCGCGCTCTCGAGGATGCTCTTGTATTTGGCGAAGAGTTTCAGGTTCTGGCCGAGTTCGGCATAAAAGCGGCTGACTTCCGGCAGCATCCGGTTGTACGCCTCGCGCCACTCCGGAACGTCATTGACCGCGTGCAGATGGCCGACGACGCCCCAGGCGCGCGCCAGACGCTCGACGCCGTCGGCCAGCGGCGCGGCGAAGTTGTCCCAGGTCGCGGCCTGTGGTTCCTCGGCCAGGCCGTCGATCAGCGCCCGGTTGTCGGCGAGCAACTGGACGATGGCCGGCTGGACGTGCGCCGGCGCAATGGCGTCAAAACGGGGCAGGCCGGAAAAATCGAGCAGCGGGTTGGATTCGGTCATGTTTTCGTATGCTAAAAAAAGCGGACGGCTTTCAGAGGACAGAAGACAGAGGACAGTCCAGTTACCGGGCGCTTCGCGCCCGCAAATACTACTGTCTTCCGTCCTCTGTCTTCTGTCCTCTGATCCGACCTTTCAATCGAGATCCAGTTTCTGGCCGGTGAGCTGTTCATAGGCACCGATATACTTGGCGCTGGTATGCGCGATGACCTCGTCCGGCAGCGGCGGAGCCGGAGGCTTCTTGTTCCAGCCGAGCGCTTCCAGATGGTCGCGCACGTATTGCTTGTCGTATGACGGCGGGTTGCTGCCGGGGCGGTACGAATCGGCGGGCCAGAAGCGCGAGGAATCCGGCGTCAAGGCTTCGTCGATCAGGTACAGCGCGCCGGCGGCGTCGACGCCGAATTCGAATTTGGTGTCGGCGATGATGATGCCGCGGTCCAGCGCGTAATCGGCCGCCGCCGAGTACAGCGCGATGGCCGCCTCGCGCGCTTGGTCGACGATCTGCGCGCCGCTCCTGCCGGAAACCTCGAGCGTCCCGGCCAGCGCCGCGTCACAGTTGATCCGCGCCTGCTCGAAGGAAATGTTCTCGTCGTGCGCGCCCTGCTCGGCCTTGGTCGCCGGGGTAAAGATCGGCTCCGGCAGCTTGGCCGCCAGCGGCAGTCCCGCCGGAAGCCTGACGCCGCATACCGCGCCGCTCTCCTGGTAGTCCTTCCAGCCCGATCCGATCAGGTAGCCGCGCACCACGGCCTCGATCGGCAAGGGCTTCAGGCGTTTGACCACCAGGCCGCGTCCGCGCACCTGTTCGCGCTCGCCAGCCGCGACCACGCTTTGCGGATCGATACCGGTCAACTGGTTGGGCAGGATGCGCGCCAGCTTGTCGAACCAGAAATTGGCCAGTTGCGTGAGCACCTTGCCCTTGCCCGGAATCGGATCGGGCAGGATCACGTCAAAGGCGGACAAGCGGTCGCTGGTCACGAACAGCAACTTGTCATCGTCAACGGCGTAGATGTCGCGCACCTTGCCGCGGGCAAGCAATGGCAGGCTTTTGATGGACGATTCGTAGAGGGCTTGGGTCATGGCGTCGCTTCCCGGAGAGGGTTCAGAAACGACGGATTATAAGACAGCCCCGAAAGAGGCGGGGTATCAGGCAGGTAGGGCAGAAAAGCGCAGCGCCTTCCGCCAATCCCTTTCACAGCGCAACGCGCCGCATGATTCAAAGGCCGTCAAATACGATAAGCGGTGGCGATACTGTCGGAGAGAACGGCCGGCGGGAGGCGCTGCGCTTTTCTGCCCTACAGTTTGGCGCCCACGCCCAGGCGAGTCAGAGACCTGTGCCCCAGGAAAATCGCCGCGACGCAAACGACGCCACACCGTGCGATGGCCCCGCGCCGTGACCAACAATTCACATTCAAAAACAAGGCTTATCCCTTGACTTGACAGGGATTATGAAACTATAGTCCGCACATGCTCAACGAACTCGACGCGCTGGAAGGCAAAATCGTTCAGGTTACTTCGCTCTGCCGCGCCTTGCGTGCCGAAAACAATCTGCTTCGGCAGCAGCTCGTCACCGCCGAAACCGAGAGAGACGGACTCGTGGAGCGCGTGGAAACGGCGCGCTACCGGATCGAACAGATCGTGCAACAATTGCCGGCAGCCAAAACCACCGCCTGACACCCTCTCATGCCCAGCGACGCCAATTTTCTCGACATCAACCTGTTCGGCAAGGAATACCGGATCGCGTGTCCGCCGGAGGAGAAAGACGCGCTGCTGCGGGCCGTCGCCTACGTCGACGGACAAATGCATGAAATCGCCAAGAAAACCCGCAGCAACGCCACCGAGCGCGTCGCGGTGATGGCTGCGCTCAACATCGCCCACGATTTTCTCTTGTTGCAAAACCAGCCTTCGGAAGAGAATCCGACGCCGGTTCATCCTTCCGAGGGGGGGCTGGACTTTGGCGCCGTAAAGGGTAGAATCGCCCTTATGGAAGCGCAACTCAACGCGGTGTTGGAACCGCAGGACAAGTTGATCTGAGCTTTCGACCGTTGTTCCCTGCAGTGTTCGTCAAGGCCATAGACTCCTTGAACCAATGCTGAATGGCATAGCTCGGCTGACCTGAAAACCGCTGTTGTGCCCGCCCCTTGAGTCGGGTGGACCTGATGCGGAAGGAAAGCTAGCTCCTCTGGACTCCGGTTCAGGATGCCGGCCTAACGGCACAGGCGGGGACTTTACCCGGCAGCCCGCAAGACGCAGGTCTTGCGGGCTGTTTCTTTTCCGGCGGCTTTCACTTGTTTCGCCGTTCGTCCCGAAAGCAAGAGTCGGTTTTTCGCTGCCGCGCTTCGACGCGCAACGGCCCGTCTCTGGCCGGTTGCCCGCACGTTTCTCCGTTGAAAACGGCATCCGCCGCATCCGTAGGGAAGTCAGGGCCATCGCCTACGCAGATGTCGTAAATAGTTGAAAGAAATCGTTGACATTCAAGTTGTCACGACGAGTCCAGGGCGAGCGCACAGGACTTTCAGGGAGCAGGCCGGCCGAAGCGAGGCGTTCGGCGGTTTTGTTCCGGAAGTATTATCCAGACCGTAACTCTTTGATTTAACAAAGATTCACAAAATCCCCGCATCGGGAATTGGCCTTGATTATAGACTCATTCGAGCACGTTAGAAATGAAGTCCATACAAGGGGCCACCACAGTCCATTACGTTGCCCCTCTGTAGCGGACCAGACAGAAGTATTAGCCTTGGCGGCGTCGAAGACGGCAGCGCTTCGATCCTCAAACGCGAGTCGAACACGATGTCCGTTGATCCGGCGTCAGGCCGCATCCCACCCCGCTCCCGCGCGCCACTGACGATCGAAGCGGTCGCCCGCCGGCGCCAGCACCGGCAGCAGGAATTCGCGCAAGGCCGCGATCACCGGGGCCAGCGGCATCGGCTCCAAGGTGTTCTTCCGTTGGAACGCCTGCCACTGCTT
>JAISQQ010000110.1 GCA_031274075.1 Accumulibacter sp. | reverse complement strand
GGGTCGATGAAGGAGTTTGGCTCGGGGCGCAGGGTGTCGAGTTTGCAGAGAGCGCGCAGCGGAGGAGGCAGGTGGATGTCGAGGAAGTCTCGCGCCGTTTCGGGGTGGCCGAGGAATTTCTTGAAGAGGGCGTCGTGGGGGGTGTGGGGCATTTCAGAGGACAGGGGACAGGGGACAGAGGACAGGGGACAGGGGACAGGGGACAGGGGACAGAGGACAGGGGACAGGGGACAGGGGACAGGGGACAAAGGATAGCAAGTTCGGAGGACAAAGGACGGAAGTCAGAGGACAGTCCAGTTACCGGGCGCTTCGCGCCCGCAAATATTACTGTCTTCCGTCCTCTGTCCCCTGTCTTCTGTCTTCCGTCCTCTGAACAGGGCGGATGGAAATCCGTCCTGCGAAAGCTGTCATTTCCGCGCAAGGGTCGGCCACCCGCCTACCAGCAACTTGCGTACCGACTATCCACTCGATTCATGGTGACTGACGACTACAGCGAGGTTCCGATCTTTTTTCCCGATCTCGTCTTTCCCTCCCTTTTCGTTTCACAGCTTCTCGCTCATCGCCTCGGCGATGGCGGCGAGCAGGATGTAGCAGGAGGCGGCTCCGGCATCGAGCACTCCGCGCGAGCGCTCGCCCAGGCGGCTGGAGCGTCCATGTTTTGCCACCATGTCCTTGGTGGAGTCGCGGCCTTGCGCGGCGGCGGCCTTCATTTCCGCCAGCGCCTGCCTGAAGCCGCCGTTTTCCCTGGCGCGGGCCGTCAGCGCCGCCACCGCCGGCGACAGGGTGTCCACCAGGGTTTTGTCGCCCACCTGGGCTTCCACGATTTCTTGCAGGCCGCTCAATCCGGCTTCGAGCATGCGCGCGAAATCGGCCAGGCCGATCGCATCGAGACCCTTACCGGCGGCGGCCATCTCCATGAAGACGGTGCCGTAGATGGGGCCCATGGAGCCGCCGATCTCGTTCATCAGGATGGCCCCCAGCTTGTCCAGCCCCTCGACGAAGCCGATGGCTTGCGCGCCGAAGCGGCTTTCAAACAGGGAGAAGCCTTTGTTCATGTTCATGCCGTGGTCGCCGTCGCCGATGAGTCCATCGACTTCGCCCAGATAGGCTTTGTTCTCCTGGATGGCCTTCACCATGGCCAGCAGGACGAAAAGGCCGTCGTCGTTGCTGAACGCATCCATTCCCGTTCTCCTTATTTTTGCCTGAGGCCCATGCCGTAGGCCGGCATGTCGATCAGTTCCTTCAGTTCGCCGTCCAGTTTCATGACGGTCAGCGTGGCGCCCATCATTTCCAGGGAGGTGAAGTAGTTGCCCACATAGGCGCGATGGGTCTTGATGCCCGCCGCTCCCAGCAGCCGGTCGATTTCGTCGTAGAGCACATACAGCTCCATGACGGGCGTGGCCCCGAGGCCGGAGACCAGTACGACGACCTCGTCGCCCTTCGCGAAGGGGTAGTCCGGCAGTATCACATCGACCATTCGCTTGGCCATCCGCGCTGCGGTTTCGAGCGCGCATACCGAGATGCCAGGCTCGCCGTGGTGGCCGATGCCGACCTCCATGGCGCCTTCCTCGATCTTGAAGTTGGGATGCCCCACGGCGGGGAGCGTGCAGGGCGTCAGGCCGATGCCCACGCTGCGGGTGTTGTCGATGGCCTTCTGGGCGGCCGCGATGACTTCGTCCAGGCGGCCTCCCTGGGCGGCCCTGGCGCCGCCCGCCTTCCACATCAGCACCTCCCCGGCGACGCCGCGGCGTTTCTCGCGCTGATCCTTCGGGGCGGAGGCGACGTCGTCGTTGGCCACCACGGTACCGACTTCGATGCCCAGCTTCCGGGCCTGCTTCACCGCCATTTTCACGTTCATGTTGTCGCCGGAATAGTTGCCGTACAGGCAGGCCACTCCGCGTCCCCCGTTCGCCGCCTTGATGGCGTCCAGAAAGGCGGCCGCGGTGGGCGACGAACAGATTTCGCCCACCGCGGCGGCGTCGCACAGGTTCTCGCCGACGTAGCCGATGAAGGCGGGCTTGTGTCCGGAGCCGCCCCCGGTGACGACGCCCACCTTGCCGGCCGGGATGTTTTTCGCCTTGACCACCCGGGGGTTCGCGTGCGCCTCCACGATGTCGGCATGGGCCTTCAAGAAGCCCTTGAGCATTTCATCGACGATGTCGTCGGGGTCGTTCATTATTCTCTGCATTTCCCTTTTCTCCTTTATCCGTGTTCATCCCGGGCCGTCCGACCGTCCATGCCAACGGGAAATCAACGATCTTCCCGTGGCATGTGAATCCGGGGCGAGGCCGGCCGGCGAGTGTATTTCATTGGCATGCCGTATCCAGGCTCACTATGCCTGGTCGACAAAGCTGACGACGCCCTTGACGACTTCATTCGGGTTGTCCATGTTGAATAGGACGCTTTCCACGATCTTTTCAAAAGGAAAGACGTGAGACACGATTTTCTTCAAGGGAATAACGCCCGATTCGACCGCCTTGATCGCCGTGGGGTAGTGGTTGCGGTAGCGGAAGATGGTTTCCAGGCGAGTCTCGCGCGCGGCCATGGTGCCAACATCCAGGCCAATGACGGGTTCCGAGGCCATTCCGATCATGACCACCGCGCCGTTCGTCGCCACCGACTGGCTGGCTTGCAGGGCGGTGCGGACGCTGCCCGCCGCGTCGAAGACGACGTCGCAGCCTCCGGTTTCCATGAGCGTGGAAACGGCGTCCTCGCGGTCGCCGCGAATGACCCGTCTGGCGCCCAGTTCCAAGGCTTTGTCCAGGCGCTTCTGGACGATATCGACCACGGTAACGTCACTGACGCCAACCGCTTTCAAGACCATCATCGTCACCAGGCCGATACAGCCGGAGCCGAAGATGACCGCGCTTTGTCCCAGTCGCGCGCCGGATTTTTCGACCGCATAAAGGCCGACGGACAAGGGTTCGCACAGTCCGCCTTCCAGCGTTCCCACCTTGGCGGGTAGTTTGAAGCACATTTTCGCCGGGTGAGACACATATTCGCAGAACACCCCGTCCCGTTCGTGTGGAATCGCCATGAACGACATGTCGGCGCAGAGGTTGTAGTGGCCGGTCATGCAATTGCGGCACGAACCACAAGGCACTCCCGGCTCCAGCGCCACTTTGTCGCCGACCGCGAATCCCTGTACTCCCGCGCCGATATCGACGACCTCTCCGGCGGATTCATGCCCCAGGATCAACGGGGAATCGACGACCCAGTTGCCAAGACGCCCATCCTTGAGAAAATGCATATCCGAACCGCAAATGCCGACGTGATGCACCTTGATCAACAATTCCCCCGCTTTCGCGACGGGGCGGGGACGCTCCTCGATGCGCATATCGCGCGGAGCGTACATAACGGCGGCCCTCATTGTAGATGTCATAATAAACTCCGATTGTGTGATGGTGTCGATGAAAAGGCGGCATGCCTTGCCGCTTCTGTTTCCACTTCCTTATCCGCGTTTGCTTGAATTCAGCTTTTGACAAAAACCGGCCCGCGCCAACCGTCTCCGGTCGGCACGGTCCGCGTCGAGCCGTCGCCGTTCCTTCGCGCTACGGCGACAGCTCTTTTCATCGCGCTACTTGTCCAGGACGAACGGGGCCGAATACTTGCCGAGGTTTTCCTTGGTGATCAGCAGGCAGTCGAACAGTTGCTTCTCGCTCTTCGCCCCGGTTTTCCCGGTTCGGATGAACGAATCCGCCTGCTGCACGGCGGCTACCGAGAATATGGCCACCGGCTGGAGGACGGAATAAGCCAGCTCGCCGCTCTTGATGGCGGCAACGGCATCGGGCGAGCCGTCGAAGCCGCCGACCAGGACATTCTTGAGCTTGTCGGCCTTTTTCAATGCCGCGATCGCGCCCAGCGCCATTTCGTCGTTGCCGCTGATCACGCCCATGATGTCGGGATTCGTTTGCAGCATCGACTGCATCTTGTTGTGGCCCTGCGTGCGGTCCCAGTTGGCGACTTCCGAGCCGACCTTGACCAGATCCGGGTACTGGCTCAGCACCGTCTTGTAGCCGTTGGAGCGGGTTGCCGCGTTATTGTCGGTCGTCAAGCCGAAAAGCTCGACGTATTTGCCTTTTTCGCCCGCCATCTTCACCCACTGCTGCGCGCCGAGCGCGGCGCCCTGGGCGTTGTTTGAAACGAGCTGCGCCTTGGCCAGGCCTTCCCTGTTGATTTCCGCGTTGACCAGGATGACCGGGATATTGGCGGCGACCGCCCGCTGCACCGCGCCTATCGAGCCGCTGGCGTTGGCCGGGTCCAGGATGATGGCCACCGACTTGTTGGTGATGGCGGTATCGATCAGTTTGCTCTCGGTATTCGTATCGCTGACGTGCGCGCCAATGACGGCCGAATAACCCAGTTTTTCCGCTTCGGCCTTGGCGAGATTGCCTTCGGTGAACCAGTAGGGATTGGCCGGATCATTCACTATGATCGTAATCAGGCCCTTGCCCTGCGCGAACGCGATGCCGGTCATGAGAGGTGCGAGCAACAGCGCCGCGATCAGTTTACGTCGAGTTGTCTTGAACATTTCTGCGTCTCCTATTTGCTTCATTTCACAAATGCCGAACGAACGGCGGAAGTCCATCGGTCGAGCTCAGCTTGCAGGCTCTTTCCGAGGAATGCTTGGCGCGGCGGCGGCCGCCGTCGCGCTGGGTTTTGGCCGGTGGCTGTATTGAATCGAGTTCAGCAGCACCGCGAACACGATGACCGCGCCGGTGAACACTGTCTGCCAGTAGGCGGACACGCCGATGATCACCAGTCCGTCCGACAGGAAGCCGATGACGAAAGCGCCCAGCAGCGTGCCGCGCACGTTGCCGCGCCCGCCGGTCAGCGCCGCGCCGCCGACCACCACGGCGGCGATGGAGGTCAGCTCGTAGGTGTTGCCGGCCGTCGGACCCGCCGAGGTGAGCTGCGACGACAGCACCAGTCCGGCGATTGCCGCACATACGCCGGACAGCACATAGACGGTGATCGTGGTGTATTTGACCGGCACGCCCGAAAGTTCGGCCGCCCGCGCGTTGCCGCCCGTCGAATAGACCCAGCGCCCCAGGGCCGTCCGGTTGAGGAGGACGTTGGCGATCAGGGCGACGATGATCAGCGCCAGCACCCCGATCGGCACCCCGAGAAACTGGTTGAAGCCGAGCCAGTCGAAGCCGGTGTTCCCCAGCTCGGGAGCGCCGGCGAGGTTGTTGTAGGTCAGGCCGTCGGTGAGCAGCAGCGCGACCCCGCGCGCCACATAGAGGATACCGAGCGTGGCAACGAAGGCCGGGACCTTGAAATAGGCAATGAGTACGCCGTTGACCGCGCCGACGAAGGCGCCGAGCGCGCAGGTCAGGACAACGACGACCCACACCGAGGGATAGAACACCGAGCCGAAAGCATCGAGGCTCACCCCCTGCATCAGCGCGCCCGCGACCACGCCGCACAGGCCGAGCGTCGAGCCGACCGACAGATCGATCCCTCCCGTCAGGATGACCAGCAGCATGCCGATCGCCAGCAAGCCGTAGATCGCCACGTGCGAGGCCATGATCAAGAAGTTGCCGGTCGAGAAATAGACGGGCGACAGCAGCGAAAACACCAGCACGATCGCGATCAAGGAAAAAAACGCTCTTCCTTCGAGAAGCAGTCTGATTATGCTGAAGTCGTTCCCGGCGGCGCCGTTTGCCGTGTCCTGGGCGACTTTGTGGGTAGCAGCCATGTCTCTTCCTCCTTGAATGATTTCATGCGACCACGGCTTCGCCCGAGACGGCCATGATCTTTTCCTTGCTTGCGTCGGCGCCGAATTCGGCCGCGATCCGCCCGCGGCGCATGACGACGACGCGGTGCGCGACGCTCAGGCATTCACCGACTTCCGAGGTCGAGAAGACGACCGCCAGCCCTTGCCTGGCTCCCTCGGCCACCAGGCGGAACACCTCGGCCTTGGCGCCGATGTCGATCCCCCGGCTCGGCTCGTCGAGCAGCAGCACCTTGGGATGCGTCGCCAGCATCTTGCCGATCACCACCTTCTGCTGGTTGCCGCCCGAGAGCGAACCGATGGCGGCCGATCCGCCGCTGGTCTTGATCGTGACGCGGCGAATCGACTCGTCGACCAGTTCGCGCTCGCGCTGTCTTGAGGTGAAGATCCGCTTCACGAACGCGCGGATGCTGGCCAGGGACAGGTTCTGTCCGACCGACATGGTCTGCACCAGGCCGTCGCGCTGGCGATCCTCGGGCACCAGCGCCAGCCCGCAGGCGATCCTCTCGGCGATCGTCAGCCCGGCCATGTCCTTGCCTTCGAGCAGAACCCGCCCGTTGACCAGTTCGCCGCGTCCGGCCACCGCCTCGAGCAGTTCGGTGCGCCCCGCCCCCATCAATCCGTAGATGCAGACGATCTCGCCGGCGCGCACGCTGAGCGACAGGTGGTCGACCACGTTGGCGCCGGAGACCTCGGTGACCACCGCGTCTTCGATCGACAGCGCCACCTCGCCGAAGTCATAACCGCCTGGGGGACGGCCGAGATCGAAGTTGTCGCCGACCATGTTGCGTACGATCCATTCCAGGTCGATATCCGCGCGCGGCGCCCTGGCGGTCATGTTCCCATCGCGGAGTACGACGGCATGGTCGGTGATCTGCAAGGCCTCTTCCAGGTGATGCGAGATATAGACGATGGACACGCCGCGCGAAGTCAGGTCGCGGATCACCTTGAACAGCGCTTCCACCTCGGACGCCGACAAGGCCGAAGTCGGTTCGTCCATGATCAGGATGCGGCTCTTGACCGACAAGGCGCGGGCGATCTCGACGATTTGCTGCTGGCCCAGGCGAAGATCCTCGACCAGGGTCAGGGGGTCGATATCTTCTTCGAGTTCTGCCATCAGCGCCCGTGTGAGCCGTGCCTCCTGCGCGAAGTCGATGCCGATCGGCGTGCGGATTTCGCGCCCCATGAAGATGTTGTCGCGAACCGAGAGGTTCGGGGCCAGGCTCAACTCCTGGTGGATGATCGAGATGCCGCGATCGCGCGCTTCCGTGACCGAATCGAAGCTCACGGGCCGGCCGTCGAGCAGGATCTCGCCGGAAGTCGGCTTATACACTCCCGACAGGATCTTCATCAACGTCGACTTGCCCGCTCCGTTCTCGCCAAACAGCGTCGTCACCTGGCCGCGATGGACGTCGAAGTTCACCCCGTTCAAGGCGCGCACGCTGCCGAAATGCTTGGCGATGTTGCGCGCGGATAGAACGGGTTCGAGAGGTTCGACGGGTTCGACAGGTTCGACGCTGGCGCCGGGCGCCGTGGACGCGACGCTCATGGCGCCACCTCCAGGCGTACCGGCGTGACGAGCCAGTTGGCGGGGTTGATGAGCTGGAATACCCCGACGACCTCGATTGTCTTGCCGGGCAGTTGGTCGCGATCCAGGTCGGCGAGAACCTGGCTCTTGATTTCGTTGTTCAGGGCGGTGCCGGCGTCCTGGTATTCGATCTGGTTGGTGAATTGCTCGAAGCCGACCGTGCCGGTGGCGTCGCGCACCTCGGTTCCGTTGATCGCGGGGCCGGTCTGGACGCGGATGCCGACGCCCTCGGGCAGCCCGTCGACGGCCAGTTTGAAGATGCCGCTGTTGCCTTCGCCGACGACGCCGCTGAACCGGATCGGGAACATCGGCCCGACGCTGCCGGGTTTACCGTATTTTTCCGCGGCGGCGGCGCTATCCTGGGCAATCGCTTCCGCCAGGACCTTGGCGTCGACGGCGGCATGCTCGATGGCCGCCTGGATGCGCGGGAATTCTCTCTTCCCGTAGGCTTCGGGCGAAAAAGCGACTGTGCGCATATCCAGCGTCGAGCCGATCGGCACGACCTTGGTGTCGAGCGCCATGGCGACGACCAGGATCGCCAGGGCGGCTATCGGCGCGATTTTGCGCAGCGGCCGCCCGGAAGGACGCGCCGCCGAAATGTCCGCTTGCCCATTCATATTCATGGCCGCCCCCTCCAGGACCGGGACGGCCCCATCGGCCCCGGCGCGGGGCGCCCCAACACCGCATGCGCCGCTACGACCGTATCTGCTTCCCGCCTGGTGAATTTGTGTCCCATGTCACAATCCCTCCTCCTGAATCGTTCCGAACCCATTGCCGGGTTCCGCAACCGTGGGCCGAGTGCCCGCGCCCGCGATTGCCGACCCTCAATGGCGTCAAGTTTTCGCTCTCATTCCGGAATGCCCGCCACGGCCAGCGCGCGTGAGTGTGTTTATCGCCGCCTTGGCAAGGCGGATTCCAGAGGAAAGCCGTGTTCTTTCAAGGGGTCAAAATTACCTTGAGCGCGCCGTCTTTCCCGGTAGCCGCCAACTCGAAGGCCCTCTGCCAGTCTTCCAGGGCGAACCGATGGGTCACGACGCCCTCGGTGGGCAGCTTGCCGTTGCCGATCCATTCGATGACGGTGTCGTAGCAGAAGGGGCTCAGGTGCGAGCCGAGAAGGTTCAGTTCCTTGCGGTCGCTGATGATGCTCCAGTCGACCGTCACCAGGTCGCCGAAGACGCTGAACTCCACGAAGGTTCCCATCTTGCGGATCGCTTCCAGCCCCTGCTGGACACTGGAGGGATGGCCGGTGGCCTCGATGTAGATGTCGCAGCCGTAGCCACGGGTCATGGCCTTGATTTCCTTCACCACATCGGTTTTTCCGGGGTTCAGCGCCACGTCGGCGCCGAAGGCCCTGGCTTTTTCCAGCCGCGCTTCGTTCATGTCCAGCACCACCAGCGTCTTCGGATTGTGCTGTCTGATCGCGCCGACCATGCCCAGGCCCAGCGTGCCGGCGCCGGAGAGCACCACCACGTCGGTGACGCCGATCTTGGCCCGCTCGACGCAATGGAAGGAGCAGCCGTAGGGTTCGACCAGGATGGCCTTTTCAATCGGCAATTCGAACGGAACCCGGTAATTGAGCGATTCGCGGGTAAGTTTCACGTATTCCGCCATGCCGCCGTTTACGTTGTTCTGGAAACCGTACAGGTCGTGCTTCTCGCACATCCAATGCCGACCCGTTTCACAAAACAGGCATTCACCGCAAGGAACGATCTGCTCGGGGCAAATCCTGTCGCCGATCTTCCAGCCGCCTTTGACATTGGCCCCGAGCTCTGCCACGCGCCCGACGAACTCGTGCCCCGGAATCATCGGCGCCTTGATGTACGGCGGGTTGCCGTCCCCGCCCCAGAAACTGGGAGCGCCGCCGTAGGCCTTGGTATCGCCCGCGCAGACTCCGCACGCTTCGATCTTGAGAATGATCTCGCCTTCTCCCGCCCGCGGCGTCTCGACCGTCTCGAACCGGTAGTCTCCCGGTGCGTAAGCCACGATCGCCTTCATTCTTTCAGGTAGTCCCGACATATCCTCCACTCCTTCATTATCAACTTAAACAAGTATGTATTGCACAAGTTGTATGTTTTTTCATCAACGAATTCAATAACTTGTACATGAATTTACGTCTGATGTATTAGTTAGAGAAACATTGTTTCTATAAGTCATGCTATACTCGAATTTACAGGCTGTCAACAGGTATGTCGGCGCGGGCATGATCCCTATGGCTTTTAAGCAACACCCCGCCACCTTGCCCCGGCTGTCCGTGCCGCGCATCGCCGCGCATCGCCGCGCACGGCGCGATCGGCGTCATTTCGCGCGGATCATGCCGTAGCTGGCCCTGGGGCGTGATCGGCAAGGGAAATGGTATAGACTTGCAGGCTTTATCGACGCGAAAACAGGTGGCCATAGGTGACCACAAGTAGCGCGCCAGCGCTTCGTGTGCCGATCGGGGCGGGCGAATGGCGTACGGACATCGGCGATTCACAGATATGCAAACCATAGTTGCATAAGTAAAGTACGGTACGCCCGGAGAGTTCCTATCATGGAAAAGCTGACCACCGCGGAATTGAAGCGGGTGAACAGGAAAAACATCCTGAAATTCATCTACCGCGAGCGCAAGACGGCAAAGCAGGAAATTGCCGCCCATCTCCGCCTGAGCCTGCCCCCGGTCACGCAGTGCCTGAGAGAGCTGATCGAGTCCGGGTTGATTGAAAAAAACGGGTATTTCGAATCCAGCGGGGGGCGCAAGGCCGAGGGCATCACCTTCGTCGCCTCGGCCAAGCTGGCCGTCGGCATCGAACTGCTGATCGACAGTGTGCATATGGTGGCCATCAACCTCTATGGCAACATCGTCAGGCAGGAGACCCTGGCGATGCTCTTCCGCCATCACGACGACTACTATGCCGAGGTCTGCCGGTCGGTGCTGGAATTCATCGGCGCGCTGCGCGTTTCATCCAAAAGGCTGCTGGGGATCGGCATCGTCCTGCAGGGGCTGGTGTCCTCCGACGGCAAGGAGGTGACCTACGGCAAGATCCTCGGCTGCACCGGGCTCACCATCGACCGCTTCACGCGCCACCTGCCTTATCCATGCATCATGATCCACGACGCGGAGGCCGCTGCCAACGTCGAGCTGTGGCACTCGCCCAGCATGAAGGACGCCATCTTCTTCCACATCCGCAGCAACCTGAGCGGCGCCATCATCGTGGGCGGCAAGTTCCTGAAAGGGATCGAGCTCAAGAGCGGCGTCTTCGAACACATGACCATCGTGCTGGACGGCAAGCCCTGTTATTGCGGCAAGAGGGGCTGCATGGACGCGTACTGTTCCCTGCGCATGCTGGACGACAATCCCAGCGCGGAGTCCATCGCCGCGTTTTTCGCCCGCCTGGACAAGGGAGAGACCGCGGCCCGCGCGCGCTGGGCCGAGTACCTGTATTACCTGGCCATGGCCATCGACAACGTGCATATGCTCATGGACAGCAATGTCATCCTGGGCGGATATCTTGCCCGCTACATCAAACCGTCGGACATCCATGAACTGCTGAGGCTGGTCCGGGAGCGCTCGGCCTTTCCCACGCAGCGCGAATTCATCAAAAACAGCCTGTGCTCCGATATTCCCTTTGCCAAGGGAGGAGCATTGCCTTTCGCGCAGACGTATTTGGATGGGCTGTGATTTCAATTGAAGACACCCGTTAGCCCGCCTGTGTCAAGTGAGTAAATCTTCCTTTCGGTGGTGTCTAGCCGCCAATCTTGAATCCTTTCCGCTTTGCAATTGCCGATCACAATCGCCCTTGAGCGGGTGATCCTGCTACTTCGGACCAAGCGGCGCGATGCCGGCCTTTTCCAGTCGTTGTACGACCTGCGGCGTATCGAAGCTTGGCGTTGTCATGATCGGCGCTTCTGTCCGTGCCTGATTCGATCAAACGGAATTTCCACCGGACAGGCCGTTTGCGCGTAACGCGTGCCTGGGCAATGACTAATGACTATCCGGAAAGGCAGGAAGCGGCGGCAGGAATCTCTCCAGCAGGCGGTTGAGGAAACGCTGGCCGCGCCGGGTCGGAGCGATCCGCCCGGCGTCGCGGACGAGCAGTCCGTCGTTCTCCGCGCGGCGCAGGACGCTTTCGACGGCGATCAAGGGCTGTGCCGTGCGCGCCTCGAACAGCGTGGCGTCGAAGCCTTCGTTGAGGCGCAGCGCGTTCATCATGAACTCGAAGGGCAAATCGTCCGCGCCCACCGGAAATTCCTCCTGCAGCGGTTCGCCCCGGGCCGTCCCGACCAGGTACTGCTTCGGTTGTTTCCAGCGCATCTGCCGGCGCACCTCCCACGCGTTTCCGGCGGGCCGCGTCAGCTTGCCGTGCGCGCCGGCGCCGATGCCGAGATAGTCGCCGAAGGTCCAGTAATTGAGGTTGTGCCGGCATGGGCGGCCAGGGCGGGCAAAAGCGGAGGTCTCGTAGTGGACGAAGCCCGCCTCGCCGAGCCGGGCTTCGATGGCGTCCTGCATGTCCGCGCAACGGTCGGGATCGGGCAGGGCGGGCGGCGACGCGGCGAACGCCGTGTTCGGCTCGATGCCGAGCTGGTAGCAGGACAGGTGGCTTGGCGCGAAAGCGAGCGCCCGCTCCAGGTCGGCGAGCGCCTGCGCCACGCTTTGTCCCGGCAGGCCGTACATCAGATCGAGGTTGAAATTGTCGAAATGACGGGCGGCGAGCGCGGCGGCGCGGCGCGCCTGCCCGGCGTCGTGGATTCTGCCCAATGCCTGGAGGTGTTCCGCGGCGAAGCTCTGGACGCCGAGCGACAGGCGCGTGACGCCGGCGGCGCGGAAAGCGGCGAACTTTCCGGCCTCGACGGCGCCGGGGTTGGCTTCCAGCGTGATCTCCGCGTCGTAGACCAGCGGCAGGCGGGTGCGAAAGGCGGTGAGCAGCGCGTCGAGTCCGGCGGCGGAAAGCAAGCTCGGCGTGCCGCCGCCGAAAAAAACGCTGGCGATCCGGCGGCCCCAGACGAGCGGCAAGGCCGTTTCCAGGTCGGCGATCAGCGCGGCGACGTAGTCGTCTTCCGGCAGAGGGCCGCGCAGCGCGTGCGAATTGAAGTCGCAGTACGGACACTTGCGCACGCACCAGGGAATGTGCACATAAAGCGAGAGCGGCGGCGGCGCGCACAATCCCGGCGCGCCGGTCGCCGCCGGAGCCGCGTCCCGCGGCTGGATCGGGATGACGCGCGCCGCTTTTTGCTGCTTCATTCGCGCCGTTTCATACACGCCGGTTCTTCAGCCGATCCACGAGCAGGGCCAGCGCCTGGCCGCGGTGCGAGCGGCGATTTTTCTCGGCGGCGTCGAGCTCGGCGGCGGTCACGCCGGCGTCGGGAAGGAAGAAGTGCGGGTCATAGCCGAAGCCGCCCTCGCCGCGCGGAGAAGCGACGATTTCGCCATGCCATTCGCCTTCGGCGACGACCGGCTGCGGGTCGCCGGCGTGGCGCACGAAGACCAGCACGCAGACGTAATGCGCGCGCTTGTCCGCCATTCCGGCAAGCTCGGCGACCAGCTTTTCGTTGTTGCGCCGGTCGGATTTCGGCTCGCCGGCGTAGCGCGCCGAGTAGACGCCCGGCGCGCCGCCGAGCGCGTGCGCGCACAGCCCCGAATCGTCGGCCAGCGCCGGCAATCCGGTCACCGCCGCCGCGTGCCGCGCCTTGGCCAGCGCGTTCTCGACGAAAGTGCCATGCGGTTCTTCGCACTCGCCAACACCGAGCGCCCGTTGCGGCAGGATTTCCCATCCGAGAGGAACGAGCAGCGCGCCGAATTCGCGCAGTTTTCCGGGATTGCTCGAGGCGACGACGAGTTTCATGGGCTTCACTGGTGCAGGGAAAAAATTGACCACGACGAACATAAGAGCATAACGGAAAACATTCATGAAGGATCGTCGGCTTGCGCTGCGCTTGCCCGCCCTACGGTTTTGCGACGGTTTTGCGCCCACGCCCAAACGGGCCAAGACCGCCGCCCAAGTAACTTATCGCCTCCCGTTCGCCGGCTCGGTGCGTAAACCTAGGAGCGCGGGGCTTCTGCCCCGCAATGACCGGGGGAGTGGCACCACCGCGGTTGCGGGGCGGAAGCCCCGCGCTCCCAGCAAACCCGCGCTCGGCGTATCGTATTGCCCGCACCCGGTAGCCGGACTATCCTCTGATCCCTGATCCCTGATCCCTGATCCCTGCCCCCGATTTGTCTTCCCCGCCATTTTTGGTGCAACATAGCGCAAACCACAGGAACGGCCTGCCATGACTCGTAAAATTCTCCCGCCCGGCGTCGACGTCGTCTTCAAGCGCTTGATGGGCGACGCCAATGACACGCGCTTTCTGGCGGACTTCCTGCAAGCCGTCCTCGACCTGCCGGCCACGGACTTCGCCCGCCTCGTCCTGCGCGATCCGCACATCCTCGGCCACACGCCCGACGACAAGACCGGCATCCTCGACGTGCGCGTGGAAACCGTCGGCGGCCACCAGATCGACGTGGAAATCCAACTGGCCTCGCTCCCGGAAATGCCGCAGCGCATTCTCTTCTACCTCGCCCGCATGCTCGACGACCAGACCGCCAGCGGCAAAAGCTACCGCGACATCCGGCGCACCATCTGCATCCTGATCACCGGCTACCGCCTTTTCCCCGGCGTTCCCGGCTACCACAACCGTTTCCGGCTCAACAATCCGGAAAACGGCCTGCAATTCACCGACCTGCTGGAAGTGAACACGCTGGAACTGCCCAAGCTCCCCGCCCAAAGCGACGGTTCCCGGCGCTATCTCTGGACAGAATTTTTCGCCACCAAGGAAGACAAGGAGCTCGTCATGCTCGCGCAAAAAGACCCCCTGATCGGCGCCGCCGTGGGAAAGCTCAAGGAGCTTTCGCGGGACGAAGCCCTGAAAATGCTGGCCATGTCCCGGCAGGTCGCCCAGTGGGACGAAGAATCCCGGATGGACGACGCGCTGAAAAGAGGCATTCAGCGCGGCATCGAGGAAGGACGGCAGAAGGGGAGGCAAGAAGGATGGCAAGAGGGACGGCAGGAAGGACGGCAGGAAGGACGGCAAGATGGGCGGCAGGAGGAACGTCATGCCATCGCCAGAAACCTGCTGAACCTGAATTTCGGCATCGAGCACATCGCTGCCGCCACCGGCCTTTCGCCCGAAGAAATCCACGCCTTGCGGGACGGGAACTCGCCTGGCCCGGGGTTCGCTCACCTCGATCCGGGGGCGTCGTAGGGTGGTAAGCCGCGCAGCGGCGCAACGCGCCGCACGATTCAAGGGCCGTCGAATACGATAAGCGGCGGCTGCGCCGCCGGAGAGAAAGACCGGCGGGAGGCGCTGCGCTTTCCCGCCCTACGGTTTTGCGACGGTTTTGCGCCTACGCCCAAGCGGGGCAAAACCAGCGCCCCGGTAATTTATCGCCTCCCGTTCGCCGGTCCGGTGCGTGAACCTGGGAGCGCGGGGCTTCTGCCCCGCAATGACCGGGGAAGTGGCGCCACCGCCGTTGCGGGGCGGAAGCCCCGCGCTCCCAGCAAACCCGCGCTCCCGGCGTGTCGTATTGCCTGGCGCCTGGTGGCCGGACTGTCTTCTGACCCCTGCCACCTGCCACCTGCCACCTGCCACCTGCCACCTGCCACCTGACCCCTGACCCCTGACATCTGAGGGTGCGATTCAAACTGATGTGCCGTAGAGTATAGAGGAAACCGTGATAGAAGGAGAAAGAGAGGGGAGGCAAGCAGATGGAAGATGAAGAGTTGCTGGAGAGACTCAGAGCGCATCCGGAGATACGAGATCGTCTGGAAGGGACGCTACGCGCGGAGTCGAACGAAGAAGGCGAGCTTGGGGATGCGGACACGGCGGAGTTACGGCTGATAGAGGAGAGGCGTCAGATGGGGCGAGCGTCGTTGAGCGCGAGGGCACAACGCAAGGCGGAGCGGGAGACGGCGCACGGGCAAGAGCGGGCAGGCGTGTGTCGGGAAGGGAAAAAAAACTCTGCTGGCACACGACCTTTGGAGACATAGGCCTCGAAGAAGTCCCGCTCCGGGAAGGGACACGGCGCGTGCGCCCGTTCGTTCTCGGCGCGAAGGTTCATCATCGAGGCGTCTCACGGGCCTTGCAACGCGTCGTGACCGATTTTGCCGCCGAGGTTCCTTTTGCGCGAGCCATGGACAAATTAGTGGAACACGACGGTGTTCTTCTGAGTGAAAGTGTTATTCGACGAGTGACTCTGGCCCATGGACGCCCCCTCTTCGAGAGCGAAGAGCGGCAAGAAGCGTGGCCCGTTGAGCCGGGAGCGGAGCGCATCATTGCCGAGAGGGACGGTGGCCTGGTTCCGATCATGGAACCGGAAGCGTCCCAGTCGGATCGGCGCAAAGGCAAGCCCCTGCGCTGGAAGGAAGCCAAGATCGCCCTGGCCCATCCCCAAGGAAGTCAAACCCTGAGCTATGGAGGCACGCTTGAAGGCGATGCGGAACAAGCCGGACAGAGACTCTTCGACACCGCCTGCCGGGCAGGCTTGGGCCATCGAAGCCAACGGCATGCCGTAGGCGATGGCGCCGGCTGGATTGCCGAACAAGTCGAAGAACGGTTTGGACAGAACGGACGCTATCTCCTGGACTTCTATCATGTTTGCGATTACCTCAACGCGGCGGCCCAAGCCATCGTTCCGGTCGGGGAGGCTCACGGATGGATGGAAACGCAAAAGGATCGCTTGAAACGTGGGCAAGCCCAATACGTCCGGGAGGCCCGGGCGCCGTATCGGGAAGATCGACGGATCAAGGACGAGGAGGCCCCCGTTCGCGCCGGCCACAGCTCCCTCAGTGGGTGGCTCGATCAGCTCCACTACGATGAGGCGCTCCGCCAGGACTGGCCCATTGGCTCCGGCGAGATCGAAAGCGCCCATCGCTACCTTGTCCAACAACGACTCAAACGCCCCGGCGCCTGGTGGCGACCCCACCACGCAGAATACATGTGGGCTTTACGATTGAACCGCGCCAACCGTCGTTGGCAACACTACTGGAAAAATCTCCCCTCGCCCTCTCTCTACGGCACATCAGTTTGAATCGCACCCGACATCTGATCCCCGATACCTGAACCCCCCTGCCCTGCGTATAATCCCTCATTTCACTCACTTCCGATTCCACGCCAGCCATGCAGGAAAAATACCAGCCTCGGGAAATCGAGCTTGCCGCCCAGTCGCTCTGGAAAAAGACCGGCGCCGCCCGCGCCGTCGAGGATGCGGACAAGCCCAAGTATTACTGCCTGTCGATGTTTCCCTATCCGTCGGGCAAGTTTCACATGGGGCACGTGCGCAACTATACGATCGGCGACGTGCTTTCGCGTTTTTACAAGATGCGCGGCTTCAACGTGCTGCAGCCGATGGGATGGGACGCGTTCGGCATGCCGGCGGAGAATGCGGCGATCCAGAACAAGACGCCGCCGGCGCAATGGACCTACGCCAACATCGCCTACATGAAGGAGCAGCTCGACCGCCTGGGCTTCGCGCTCGATTGGGAGCGGGAACTGGCGACCTGCGCGCCGGAGTATTACCGCTGGGAGCAGTGGCTGTTCACGCGCCTGTTCGAGAAGGGGCTGGTGTATAAGCGCTACGGCACGGTGAACTGGGATCCGGTCGACCAGACGGTGCTGGCCAACGAGCAGGTGATCGACGGGCGCGGCTGGCGCTCCGGCGCACTGGTCGAGAAGCGCGAGATCCCGATGTATTACATGAAGATCACCGCCTACGCCGAGGAATTGCTGGCCGGCCTCGATCGGCTTCCGGGCTGGCCGGAACAGGTCAAGCTGATGCAGAAGAACTGGATCGGCAAGAGCGAGGGGGTGCGCTTCGCCTTTCCCTACGAACTCGACGGCCGGGCGGAGAAGCTGTGGGTGTTCACCACCCGCGCCGACACGATCATGGGCGTAACCTTCGTCGCCGTGGCCGCCGAGCATCCGCTGGCGGCCCGCGCGGCCAAGGACAATCCCGGACTGGCCGCCTTCATCGAGGAATGCAAGCAGGGCGGCGTTGCCGAGGCCGACCTGGCGACGATGGAGAAGAAGGGGATGCCGACCGGGATCTTCGTCGCGCATCCTTTGAGCGGCGAGAAAATCGAGGTCTGGGTCGGCAACTACGTGCTGATGGGCTACGGCGACGGGGCGGTGATGGCGGTGCCGGCGCACGACGAGCGCGATTTCGCCTTCGCCAAGAAATACGGCCTGCCGATCGTCCAATCGGTCGGCGCCCGGTCGGGCGGCGAGGAACTCGCGTTTTCCACCGACGCCTGGCAGGAGTGGTACGCATCCAAGGAGACCTACTGCGTCGCTTCGGGCAAATACACCGGACTCGGCTACAAGGACGCGGTCGACGCCATCGCCGCCGATCTCGCCGCCCTGGGGCTGGGCGGGAAGAAGGTGCAGTTCCGCCTGCGCGACTGGGGCATCTCCCGGCAGCGCTACTGGGGCTGCCCGATCCCCATCATCCACTGCGAGTCCTGCGGCGACGTGCCGGTGCCCGACGAGCAGTTGCCGGTCGTGCTGCCCGAGGACGTGACCATCACCGGCGCCGGCAGCCCCTTGGCGAAGCTGCCCGGGTTCTACGAATGCGCCTGTCCGAAGTGCGGCGGGTCGGCGCGGCGCGAGACCGACACCATGGACACCTTCGTCGAGTCGTCGTGGTACTTCCTGCGCTATTGCTGCCCGGACAACGACCGGGCGATGGTCGACGAGCGCGTGGCGTACTGGTGCCGGGGCGGCATCGACCAATACGTCGGCGGCATCGAGCACGCCATCCTGCATCTTTTGTATTCGCGCTTCTGGACCAAGTTGATGCGCGACGCCGGCCTGTTCGGCGGCGAGCGGCTCGACGAACCGTTCGCCAACCTGCTGACCCAGGGCATGGTCATCGCGCCGACCTTCTACCGCGAGGACGCGGAAGGCAAGAAGCACTGGATCAACCCGTCCGAGGTCGAGCTTTCCTGCGACGAGCGCGGCCGCCCGGTCGCCGCCCGCCTGCGCGCCGACGGGCATGCGGTGACCATCGGCGGCATGGAGAAAATGTCGAAGTCGAAGAACAACGGCGTCGACCCGCAGGCGCTGATCGACCAGTACGGGGCCGACACGGCGCGCCTGTTCATCATGTTCGCCTCGCCGCCCGAGCAGTCGCTGGAATGGTCGGACGCCGGCGTGGAGGGAGCCTACCGCTTCCTCAGGCGCCTGTGGCGGATCGTTTTCGAGCACGTCTCGGCGGGCCTCGTGCCGGCCTTCGCCGGCGGCGGGCTGCCCGCCGGCCTGAAGGCGTTCCGCCGCCAGTTGCACCAGACGATAGGCAAGGTCGCCGACGATTACGGCCGCCGCCGGCAGTTCAATACGGCGATCGCCGCGGTGATGGAACTGCTCAACGCCTACGCCCGGCTGGGCGACGATTCCGCGCCGGCGCGCGCGCTGCGGCAGGAAACGCTGGAAGCGGTGGTGCTGATGCTGTATCCGATCGTGCCGCACGTCTGCGAGGCGCTTTACGCCGAGCTGCGTCCCGGCCAGGCGGCGGGCGGACAGGCCTTCCCGAAGGCCGACGCCGACGCGCTGGCGCAGGACGAAATCGAATTGGTGCTGCAAGTCAACGGCAAGCTGCGCGGCAGCCTGCGCGTGCCGGCAACAGCGGACAAGGCAGCGATCGAGGCGGCGGCGCTGGCCTGCGACGCCGCGCAAAGGCAGCTCCAGGGCAGGACGCCCAGGAAAGTGATCGTCGTCCCCGGACGCCTGGTCAATCTCGTGGTTTGAACATGGACCAGGGAGAAAACGCATGATTCGGCCAGCTCGCGGCATGTTCTGTGTCTTCGTCCTGTGGCTGCTGTCGGGATGCGGCTTCCAGTTGCGCGGCGCGTATTCGCTTCCCTACGAGAGCATCTACGTGGCGGCGGGCGACAGCGTGGTCGGCGCCGGACTGAAGCGGCAAATCCGCGCCTCGGGCGGAACGCGGATCGCCGATAGTGCCAAGGACGCGCAGGCAAGCTTCCTGCCCGCGGGAGAATGGCGCGACGCGATCATCGTCTCGCTCTCCGGTTCCGGGCGCGTGCGCGAAAAGCGCCTGCGCCTGCGCTACGCTTACCGGATCGTCGACGCCCAGGGGCGGGACCTCGTGCCGCAAGCGTATGTCGAGCTGTCCCGCGACGTGAGCTACGCCGATTCGGAGACGCTGGCCAAGACGCAGGAAGAGGGATTGCTGTGGCATGACATGGAAAACGACATCGTGCAACAACTGATGCGCCGCCTGGTGGCGGCCAGGCCGAAGCCGCCGGCGGAAATGGAAGTAAGGGAGAATGGAGTAAGGGAATAAGGGAGCAAGGCCATGCAGCTTCGGGGCGAGCAGTTGGCCGCCCATCTCGAAAGGGATTTGCGGCCCATCTACACCGTCTATGGCGACGAGCCCCTGCTGGTCATCGAAGCCGCCGACGCGGTGCGCGCGGCGGCGCGGCGGCAAGGCTTCGCCGAGCGCGAAGTATTGACCGTAATGCCCGGTTTCAACTGGAACGAGCTCGGCGACACGGCGTGCAGCATGTCGCTGTTCGGCGGGCGCAAGCTCATCGATTTGCGCATTCCGTCCGGCAAGCCCGGCCGCGAGGGCGGCGCGGCGCTACAGGATTATTGCGCGCTGCCGTCGCCGGACGCGCTGCTGCTGGTGAGCCTGCCGGGGCTCGATTGGAGCGAGGAAAAAGCGGTCTGGCTCAAGGCGCTCACCGAGGCCGGCGTGACGGTCAAGCCGGCGCCGCCGAATTTCGGGGAATTGCCGGCCTGGATCGCCGGACGCCTGCGGCGCCAGCAGCAGGACGCGGACCGCGACGGCCTGCGCTTCATCGCCGAGCGCGTCGAAGGCAACCTGCTCGCCGCGCACCAGGAAATTCTCAAGCTCGGCCTCTTGCATCCGCCCGGAAAACTGTCGTTCGAACAGATACGCGACGCCGTGCTGAACGTCGCGCGCTACGGCCTCGACGGCTTGCGCGAGGCCCTGCTGGCGGGCGATCTGACGCGCCTCTCGCGAACCCTCGACGGCCTGCGCCAGGAGGGCGAGGCTCCGCCGCTGGTGTTGTGGGCCATGACCGAGGAAGCGCGCGCGCTGGCGCAAGTCAAGGCCGGCCTCGCCGAAGGCCGCCCGCTCGACCTGATGCTGAAGGAAGCGCGCGTATGGGGAACGCGGCAAGCGCCGTTCAGGCAAGCCGTGCGGCGCATCGGCGCCGACCAGGCCC
>JAISQQ010000447.1 GCA_031274075.1 Accumulibacter sp. | reverse complement strand
CCTCACCCCGGTGCTGCTGCCGGTGGCGAAGCAGGCGGGGATCAACGAAGTTTACTTCGGCGTGATTTTCGTCGTCTGCGGATCGATCGGACTGATCACGCCGCCGGTCGGCACGGTGCTCAACGTCGTCGCCGGCGTACTGCCGTTCCTCGCGTCGCACATCATCATCCTGCTGCTGCTGGTGATTTTCCCGCAACTGGTCACCATCCCCGGCAGGTGGTTCGGGGCGTTCTAGGCGTTTTGCGCTTGGGAAGGCCGGATGCCCGGGCGCGCGGGGCTTCCGCTCCGCAACGGCGGGAAGGACGCGACCGCCGCCGTTGCGGGGCAGAAGCCCCGCGCTCCCAGGGGAGGCCCGGCGAGCGGGTTCATTTCCTCATGCGCGGTGAAAGGCATTTTGTTGCCACATAAGAAGCTGTTTTAGAAATCAGAAAGACGTTTGAGAAGCAGAGGGATCATCCAGGGTAGGGCGCGATCTCCGAGCGCGCCGGGTGGCGGCATCCAGGGTAGGGCGCGCTTTCCGAGCGCGCCGGGTGGCGGCGGTTTCGGAGAAACCGCCCTACCTTCCCCCTGGGCTTGAATTGAGGTTTTTGGGATCTAAGCATTTCTCGTACCAATTTTTTAAAACAGCTTCTTAGCCGTGGTTTGATTTCCAGGTGGAGTCGGCGCGCCGGTCTTTCCCTGGATCCCATGGCCCGAAGAAAGCCGCTGTAGCCGCGGAAGGGTGTGTTTCGCTTTTTTCGGAGCCTGGGGTACTTCAAGATCAAGAAAATGGAAATGGACACGCTTCATCCCCAACGCACGATGTTTGAAAAGATATGGTCACGGCACCAGATCATGGAACGGGACGACGGGAAGGTCTTGCTGTACGTCGATAAACACTGGGTCCACGACATATCGGCGGCGGCCTTCGCCATCTTGCGCCAGCGCCATATCGCGGTGCACGCGCCTTCCCGGACGTTCGCCTCGCCGGATCACTACATTCCGACCAGCAGCCGGAACCTGGCGGACATCGCCGATCCGGAAAAGCGCGGCATGGTCGACGCGCTGCGGCGCGATGCCGCGAGCAACGGAATCACCCTCTTCGGAATCGACGACCCACGCCAGGGAATCATGCACGTGCTGGGGCCGGAACAGGGGGTGAGCCTGCCGGGGGAAACCATCGTCTGCGGCGATAGCCATACCTCGACCCACGGCGCGCTCGGCGCCTTGGCCTTCGGCATCGGCGCGACCGAGGTGGCGCATGTGCTGGCCACCCAGTCGATCTGGCAAGACAAGCCAAAAACGATGCGCATAACGGTCAACGGCGCGCTCGGCGAGGGGGTGACGGCCAAGGACGTGATCCTGGCGATCATCGCCAGGATTGGCGCGGCCGGGGCCATCGGCCACGCCATCGAATACGCCGGGCCGGCGATCGAAAGTCTCAGCATGGAAGGCCGCCTGACCCTCTGCAACATGTCCATCGAGGCGGGCGCGCGCGCGGGAATGGTTGCCCCCGACGAAACCACGTTCGCCTACGTCAAGGGGCGTCCGTATGTTCCCGGTGGCGAGGACTGGGAACACGCGCTCGCGGACTGGCGGACCCTGGCGTCCGATCCGGGCGCGCGCTTCGATCGGGAAGTCACGCTGGACGCGGGGGAGATACACCCAATGATGACCTGGGGAACCAGTCCGGAGAACGCGCTTCCGATCACCGGCCGCGTTCCGGATCCGGAAAAAATAGCGGAACCGGAAAAACGGGCCGCCTGCGAACGCATGCTCGATTACATGGGCTTGACTCCCGGAATGCCATTGACCGATATTCCGGTCGACCGGGTGTTCATCGGTTCCTGCACCAACGGCCGGATCGAGGATTTGCGCAGCGCCGCCGCGATCGTCAAGGGCAAGAACGTCGCCGCGGGCGTCGAAGCCTGGGTGGTCCCGGGTTCCGGCCTGGTCAAGACGCAGGCTGAAGCCGAGGGGCTCGACCGCGTGTTCACGGCGGCCGGTTTTCAATGGCGCCACGCGGGCTGCTCGATGTGCCTCACCACCAACGGCGACATGGCCGCCCCCGGACAGCACTGCGCGTCGACGACCAACCGGAACTTCGTCGGACGCCAGGGGTCCGGCGTGCGCACCCACCTGGTGAGCCCGATCATGGCCGCCGCCGCCGCCCTGACGGGACGATTCACCGACGTCCGGACACTGATCGGAAAGGCAGGGCGCGCATGAAAGCGTTTCAAGCCATCGACGCGCCCGCGGCCCCGATCGCGCAACCGGATTTCGACACGGATCAGATCATCCCGTCCCGCTATCTGCAAAAACTCCGGGACAACGATTTCGGCGCTTTCCTGTTCCGCGATCTGCGGTTTCGCAAGGACGGAACGGAAAACCCGGACTTCGTGATCAACAAGCCGGCGTACCGGCAGAGCAGGGTTCTCGTCGCCGAGCGGAATTTCGCCTGCGGCTCGTCGCGGGAACACGCCGTATGGGCGCTCCACGACTATGGAATCCAGGCGGTGATCGCTCCCAGCTTCGGTGACATCTTCTTTGCCAACGCGCTCAAGAACGGCTTGCTCCCGATCGTCCTGCCGCATCCGGCGGTCGCCGATCTGCTCGCCGCCATAGAGACGCTTCCGGGCAGCCGGATCCGCGTCGATCTCGAAACGCAGACGGTCGCCGCGCCGGATGGGACGACGCACGCCTTTTCCATCGATCCGTTCTCGAAATACTGCCTGCTCAACGGCATCGACGAACTCGACTACACCCTGGGCCATCTCGACCGCATCGAGGAATTCGAGAAACGTCACGACGCGCCGGCGACTGCGCGCGCTGACCGGCAATGACTTTCTTTCAACGACACATCACGGAGAATCAACAATGAAAATCCTGGTTTTGCCCGGCGACGGCATCGGCAAGGAAGTCACCGCGCAAGCGGTAAAAGTGCTGGACACTGTCATCGGCAAGCAATTGGCCGTGGAACTGACCGAGGCGCCGATCGGAGTCGCCGGGGTCGACGCGGCGGGGGATCCGCTGCCCACGGAAACCCTGGAACTCGCGCGCAAGGCGGACGCGATTCTCTTCGGCGCGGTGGGCATACCGGGCGACGAGCAACTGCCGTACGCGCAACGGCCCGGAGCCAGCCTGCTGCGGCTGCGGAAGGATCTCGGGCTGTTCGCCAATTTCCGGCCGGCCTTCCTGTTCCCGGAACTCATCGGCGCGTCCACGCTCAAGCCGGAAGTCATCGAAGGACTCGATCTCATGATTCTGCGGGAACTGACCGGCGACCTGTACTTCGGCGAACCGCGCGGCATCCGCACCACGCCGGAAGGAGAACGGCAAGGGTTCAACACCATGGTCTATTCCGAATCCGAGGTCGAGCGCATCGCCCACGTCGCCTTCCGCACGGCGCGAGAGCGCAGGAAAAAGGTCTGTTCCGTGGACAAGGCGAACGTGCTGGAAGCGATGCAACTGTGGCGCACGGTTATGACGCGCGTGGGCGCCGAATATCCGGACGTCGAACTGACGCACCTTTTCGTCGACGCCGCGTCGATGATGCTCATGCGCGCGCCCAAACAATTCGACGTGATGGTCACCGGCAACGTTTTCGGCGACATTTTGTCCGACTGCGCCGCCATGCTGACCGGCTCGATCGGCATGCTGCCGTCCGCCTCGCTGGCGCTCGGCCGCAAGGGGCTTTATGAGCCTGTCCATGGCAGCGCTCCCGACATCGCCGGCAAGAACATCGCCAACCCGCTGGCGTCCATCCTGTCGCTGGCGATGATGCTGCGCTATTCGTTCGACCGCGCCGATCTCGCCGACCGGATTCACCGGGCCGTGAGCAAGGTCATGACGGACGGATACCGGACCGCCGATATCTTCCAGCCGGGAATGAAGAAGATCGGCACGGCGGAAATGGGAGACGCCGTCGTCGAGGCCTTGGGACGAATATCCGGATGATGCGGGATTTCGGTGCGTGCCGGATGATTTTCAATGGCGCGTAACCTACGTAACCTACGGGCGCGAAAGGTGAAAGAAGAAATCGTGTGTGTTTGAAGCCGCAAGAAAAATCGGCGTCAAGGCTGTGGCATGTCGAAAACATAGACTGGGGAGAGTGAGTATGCTGTTGGTTCGTAAACCCAAGGATTTTTACGCCGGAGTCTTGTTCATGGCCTTCGGGATAGCCGCATTGGTGTTCTCCTGGGCTTATCCCCTGGGATCGGCGTCGCGCATGGGCGCGGGCTATTTCCCGCGCGTCATTGCCTTCCTGCTGATCGGAGGCGGAGCGATCCTCGTCCTGTCGGCGCTGTGCTCCGCGCGAGAACAGGCAAAGATCGTCTGGCGCTGGCGGCCACTGGCGATCGTGCTGTTCAGCGTCTGCCTTTTCTCGTGGCTCATGAATTATCTCGGACTCGTTGTCACCTCCTTGCTGCTGGTTCTCGTCTCCTCGTATGCCAGCCCGGAATTCCGATGGAAGGAGGCCCTGATCAACGGCCTTCTGCTCGGTCTGGCGGCAGCCGCCTTGTTCGTCCGTGGTTTGGCCATACCGATGCCGATGTGGCCCGCTTTTTTGGGTGGAGGGGCATGATGGAGACCCTCTTCGGCAATCTGGCGATGGGGTTTGGTATCGCTTTTAGCCCGATCAACGTGTTTTATGCCTTCGTTGGTTCCCTGGTCGGGACGCTGATCGGCGTATTGCCCGGTATCGGGCCGGTAGCCACCATCGCCATGCTGTTGCCGCTCACCTATGGCCTGCCGACGGTGACAGCGCTCATCATGCTGGCCGGAATCTATTACGGCGCTTCCTACGGCGGTTCGACGACGGCGATTCTCGTCAATCTCCCCGGCGAGATGTCGTCCGTCATCACGGTGCTCGATGGCCACAAGATGGCGCGCCAGGGAAGGGCGGGCGCCGCGTTGTGCATTGCGGCCCTGGGTTCTTTTTTTGCCGGATGTGTCGCGACGCTGGTCATTGCCGCTTTCGCCCCGGTCCTCGCCGACGCGGCGCTCAAATTCGATGCCGCGGAATATTTTTCACTGATGACGCTCGGACTGGTTTCCGCCATCGTGCTTGCCCACGGTTCCATCCTGAAAGCGATTCTCATGACCTTCCTCGGTCTGTTGTTCGGCATGATCGGCACCGATGTCAACACGGGCACATCGCGTTTTTCCTTTGGCGTACCGGAGTTGGTCGACGGTATCGGTTTCGTGGCCATGACCATGGGCCTGTTCGCTTTCGCCGAAATCGCGACAAACCTTGAACAGACGGGAAGCGAGCGTAAACTGAACGCGGAACAAGTCAGTCGTATCTGGATATCATGGCAGGAATTCAAGCAATCGTTTCCGGCCATCTTGCGCGGTACGGCCTTGGGATCGTTGCTCGGCATCCTGCCGGGGGGTGGCGCGACGCTGTCTTCCTTTGCCTCGTACACCGTCGAGAAAAAGCTCGCGAAAGATCCGTCGCGTTTTGGCAATGGCGCCATCGAGGGCGTGGCGGGACCGGAAGCGGCCAATAACGCCGGCGCGCAGACTTCGTTCATCCCCATGCTGACGTTGGGCATCCCTTCGAATGCCGTCATGGCCCTGATGGCGGGCGCGCTGATCATCCACGACATCCAGCCCGGACCACAAATCATGACGCAGACCCCGGATCTGTTCTGGGGCCTGATTGCCAGCATGTGGATCGGCAATGGAGCGCTGGTGATTTTGAACCTTCCGCTGATCGGCATCTGGATTCGCTTGCTGAAGGTTCCCTATCGCCTCTTGTATCCCATGATCATTCTGTGCTGCACGATCGGCGCCTTCAGCAGCAACAACAATATGTTCGATGTCTGGGTGGCCATTGTGTTCGGCTTTTTCGGCTACATTTTTGCCAAGCTCGAATGCGAGCCCGCGCCGCTTCTCCTGGGTTATATCCTCGGTCCGCTGCTCGAAGAGAACATGCGGCGCGCCCTTGTGCTTTCCCGTGGAGACTACACCGTATTCGTCACCCGGCCGATATCCCTGACCATGTTGTTGATTGCCGTGGCGCTGTTGGTCGTTGTCATCGTTCCGGCAGTCAGCAAAAAACGTGAGGTTGTGTTCCAGGAAGAATGATCCTGGAACTACGACAGGGTA
>JAISQQ010000444.1 GCA_031274075.1 Accumulibacter sp. | reverse complement strand
CGCGGGGAAGTTGGCGTCGGAGAAGACGATCTCGTCGCCGTGACCCATGCCCATCAGCACGTTCATGAGCGGCGGGGAAATCAGCGGATCTATGCCTTTCAACATCTGCGTGTCCTCGGGTTCAGGTGACAGGTTACAGGTGACAGGGTTTACCGGCGCGAAGCGCCGCAAGTTCCTGCCACCTGCCACCTGTCACCCGACTTCTAAAAAATCCGGCTCTTGCCGCGGTTTTCGTAGTAATCGGGCGTGTCGCCCAGCTTTTGCCAGACGGGCAGGCTCGCCGCGTCGATGCGCGCCATCAGTTCGTCGCTCAGGGCGACGTCCGCCGCGCCCAGGTTGGCGTCGAGCTGCGCCAGGTTGCGGCAGCCGACCAGCGTCGAAGTCATGAAGGGCTTTTGCAGTATCCAGGCCAGCGAAATCCGCGCGCAGGATAGGCCCGTTTCGGCGCTGATCGCCTTGACGCAGTCCAGCGCGTCGAAGAGTTCCTTTTCGGCGCCGTCCTCGTAGTGGCGCGAGTCCTTGCCACCCCGATCCTGATGGAAGTGGCGGGAATGCGCCTGCGGCGGCGGCACGTCCTCCGGCTTGGCGTACTTGCCGGTGAGCAGGCCCTGCTGGAGTCCCACCGAGCCGGTCACGCCGATTTGGTGCGCCACGCAGTAGGGCGCGATTTCCGTTTCGATGGCGCGCGAGACGATATTGTAGGCCAGCTGGTTGCTGTCCGCCCGCACGCCCGTGGCCGCCACTTCTTCCATTTGCCTGACGCCGAAGTTGGAGAGGCCGATGGAGCGGATAAGCCCCTCTTTGCGCAGCGCCTCGAACTGGGCGAAGACCTCCGCCACTTGCGGCGGCTGGCCGGCCGCGCCCTGGCCGCCAGTGAAGTGGGCCAGCGCCGTGGGGTTGATCGGCCAGTGCAGGATGTACAGATCCAGATAGTCCGTGCCCAGCCGCGCCAGGCTTCCCTCCAGATACTTGCGCACCTCGCCGGCGTGCGCGGTGCTGATCTTGGAGGCGAGCACCACCTTGTCCCGGCGGCCTTTGAGCGCCAGGCCCAGCGAGCGCTCGCTTTCGCCGTCGTTGTAGATCTCCGCCGTGTCGATGAAGTTGACGCCGCGCTCGATCGCCGCCGCGACCACGGCGTCGGCGTCCCGCTGGGATTGCGGCCCCCAGTACGCGCCGCCGCCAAACGCCCAGCAGCCCAGCCCGATGACGCTCACTTCGATTCCGGACGCGCCCAATTCTTTGTATTTCATCGTAAAACTGACTCCGGTTGGAAACCTCCCCTTCAGGGGATAATCTTGCACGGGAGGGGCGTAAGCCCTTCCGTGCTTTAGTCCGGCCTGCCGGACGTGGATTGAAACATGTCGAGAACTCTTTATTTAAGCAAGTTTGGCAGCCACATCACGAGGCCGGGGATGTAGGTAATCATCAGCAGCACCACCACCATGACCAGGAAAAACGGAATGAACGCCCTGACCACGCTGCTTATCGAACACTTGGCGACGCCGCAGGCGACGAACAGGCAGACGCCTACCGGCGGCGTGAACAGGCCGATGCCCAGATTGACCACCATGATCACGCCGAAATGCACCGGGTCGACGCCGCAAGCCACGGCGATGGGCAGCAGGATCGGCGTGAAGATGATCACCGCCGGGGAAAGGTCGAGCCAGGTTCCCACGAAGAGCAGCCAGACGTTGATCATCAGCATGAGCAGGAAGCCGCTGTCGGTCAGCCCGGTGAGGAAGCCGCCGATCGCCGCGGGCACGTTCTGCCGGGCGAAGAGCCAGGCCAGCGCCGAGGCGGTGGCGATCATCAGCGTGGTCTGTCCGGTGACGATGGCGACTTCGACGATGACCTTGGGCATGTCCCGGAACCTGAGTTCCCGGTAGTAGAACATCCCCAGCAGGAACGAATACAGCGCGGCGATGCCGGCCGCCTCGGTGGCGGTGAAGAAGCCGAAGATGATGCCGCCCAAGATGAGCACCACGGTCATCATCGCCGGAATCCCCTTGACCAGGATGATCGCGCCTTCCTTGAGCGTGACCTTTTGGTCGCGGGGATAATTCCGCTTTTTGGCGTAGAAGGCCGAGACGACGATCAGCGCGACGCCGGTCATGATGCCGGGAATGATGCCGCCCAAAAAAAGCTGCCCGATGCTGGCGCTCGCCGCGACGCCATAGACGACCATCGGGATGCTCGGCGGAATCATGATGCCGATGGTCGACGAGGTGGCGGTGACCGCCACGGCAAAGTCCTTCTCGTAACCTTTGTCGACCATCGCCGGGATCATGATCGCGCCGACCGACGCGGTGTCCGCCGCCGCCGAGCCGGTGATCCCGGCGAAGAGCATGCTGGCGACGATGTTGATGTAGGCCAGCCCGCCCTTGAGGAAGCCCACCAGCACCTTCGACACGTTGATCAGGTCGCGCGTGGTGCCGCCCAGCGCCATGAAGCGCCCGGTCATGATGAACAGGGGAATGGCGATGAAGGTGAACGAATCGAGGCCGGTGAACATGCGCTGCACCATGACCATCAGCGGGTAGCCGCCGACGCCGACGCCGACCAGCGCCGCCAGACCGGTGCAGATGGCGATCGGCACGTTGAAGATCATGAGCACGATCATGATCGCGAAGACAATGACCGCAACCATCAGCTTTTACCTCCCTTGCCGCGCAACGCTTCCTCGCCCATCTTGCGCACCTCGTCGGGGACTTCCGGCGGCGCCTCGGTCTCGTAGGGAAGGTCCTTGACGTGGCAATACATCTGCCAGCCGCCGATGATCACGTAGAGAAAGCCCGTCACCGGCAGGGCGAAGTAGACGCAGGCCATCGGGATGCGCATCACCGGCGTCAGTTGCCGCCCGACGATGCCCAGGAGCTGGGTTCCCAGGACGCAAAGCAGGAAGCCGAACACGATGACCAGCGCGTAGACGAAAATCCGGTTCCGGAACTTCACCCGCTCGGGCATCTTGCTCTCGAAGTAGTCGATGCCCAGGTGCAGCTTGCTGCGCAGGGTGAGCACGCTGCCGAAGAGGCAGAACCAGAGAAAGGTGAAACGCGCCAGCTCGTCGGTCCAGGAAAAAGGCAGCTTGAAAAAGGAACGTCCAAAAATCTGCAAAAGGATGCACACCGACATCGTCAAGCCGACCACCCAGACCAGATTGAAAACGACCTTGTCGTAAAGCACGTGAATGAATTTTTGCGCCACGGGCGTCCCCCTCCCTTTTTTATCGATCGCGCATCGGGGATTTCGCGGACGGTTCCCGTCCGCGAAATCCCCTCTCCAACGGAAAAGCGGCTACTTACTTGGTGAAGGCGTCGATGACATCGCCGCCGATCTTGTCGCGGTATTCCGCGTAGATCGGATTCACCTTCTGCTGGAAAGTCGACTTGTCCGGGCAAGCGTTGACGGTCATGCCCAGTTTCTTGAGTTCTTCAAGCGCCGCCGCCTCGCTTTCCCCGTCCAGCCTGGTGGCGTAGTGGCCCGCCTCGTTGCCCGCCTTGACGACGATGTCCTGCAAATCGGCGGGGAGCTTGGCGAAGAACTTGGGATCGAAGGCGATGATGTTCGGCGAGATGAAGTGCTCGGTCAGCGAGACGAACTTGGTGACCTCGTACTCCTTCTGCGTGATGATCAGCGAGACGGAGTTCTCGGCCGCGTCGACCACCTTGGTCTGCAAGGCCATGTAGCGTTCGTTGGCGGTCAGCGGCACCGGCACCGCTTCAAGCAGTTCGAAGGTCCGCCGCATGACCGGGCTTTCCATGATGCGCACCTTCAAGCCCTTGAAGTCGGGGGCGGTGACCACCGGGCGCGACGAGATGTACATGTCGCGCGGACTGCGCACCATCCAGCCGATGATCTTGATGCCCGCGTTCTTTTCCAGCGAGTCGGCGAAGGTCTTGCCCAGCGGGCCTTCCAGCCGGTCTTCCAGCCACTTCTGGCTCTGCGAGATGTAGGGCAGGTCGAAGACCATGAACTTGGAATCCACCGCCGAGAGCACCGCCACGTTGATCTCCGCCGCCTGCAGGCTACCCATCTGGAGCTGCTCGATGTAGTCCCGATGGCTGCCGAGCTGGCCGGTGTGTTTCACCTCGACCTCGATGCGCCCGTTCGAACGCTGTTCCACGAGTTCCTTGAACTTGAAGAAGCCCTTGACGCAGTTGTCTTCCGGGTTGCTCGGCGTGGCCATGGTGATGGTGAAATCCGCCGCCATGAGCGGCGCGGTGAACCCCAGGGCGAGCGCCAGCGCCATTGCAAAAGCAAAACTCTTTTTCATGATGTCCCTCCTTGGAAATGGGAAATCCAGTGTAAGCCGCTTCGCCGCCGGAGCAAGTGTTTTTTTGAAAAATATCAGAATATTTTAAAAAAAAGAGTGAAATTATGATATGTTGTACTTTTCTGTACTTCTGCTCCATGGATCTTTCAAGGATGCATCAGATTTTCTCCTTGGGAGCCGCCACCCGGTGGGTGAGCCGCTGAATGGCTGCCGAAAAACGATCCTGGCTTTCCTAGCCTCCCACCACCTGCGGCACGACGATGCCGGGCAGCCACAGGATCAAGCCGGGGGCGAAAATCACGACGAGCACGGTGATCAAAACGGCGAGCAGGAATACGCCGAGGTCGCGGAAAACGGCCGGCGGCGCGATCTTGCCGATCTGGCAGCCCAGCAGGAAGCACAAGCCGTAGGGCGGCGTCACCAGGCCGAAGGCCAGGAGCAGGCAGATGATCATGCCCAGGTGGATGCCGTTCAGTCCCATTTCCATCCCGATGGGCGCGATGATCGGCACGAAAATACAAATCGCCGGCGTGGCGTCCATGAACATCCCGACGATGGCAAACAACACGATCAGGAAAACGATGAATCCGCTCTGCGTCAGGTTCATCGCCTCCAGCAATCTCAGGACGTATTCGGCGCCGCGGAAATACGCGAGCAGATAGCCGAAGGCGGTCGCCGCTCCGATGCAGAGAAGCGTTGTGGCGGTTCCTTTGGCCGTGTTGATGAAGATGGGCACGAGATCTTTCGGCTTGAGCGTCTTATCGACGAACAGCGTGATGATCAGGCTGTAGAGAACGGCAATCGCGGCGCTTTCGGTCGCGGTAAAGATGCCGGTAAGCACTCCGCCGATGATGATGAACGGCATGATCAATATCAGGATGGAATCGTTGATGGCGCGCACGAAATCGCGGAACGTCCTCCGTTCCTCGCGGGGATAATCATATTTCACCGCGTAGATGTACGAGACGATCATCATCGAAAGCGCCAGCAGGATTCCCGGGACGATCCCCGCGATGAACATCGCTTGCACGCTGACGCTCGCGGTGCTGGCATAAACGATCATGATCAGGCTGGGCGGTATGATCTGGCCCAGAACCGACGACGTGGCCGTGACCGCGACGGTAAAGGAAGCCGTATAGCCTTTTTTCACCATGGCCGGAATCAGGATGGTGCCGATGCCCGACGTATCGGCCACGGCGGAGCCCGATATTCCTCCGAACAACAGGCTGACCAGCACGTTGATGTGGGCAAGCCCTCCCCGGAGATGGCCGACCATGACAGAAGAAAGATTGATCAGCTTGTCGGTGATTTTCCCGGAGTTCATCAGATTGCCGGCCAGCAAAAAGAAGGGAATCGCCGTCAGCACGAAGCTGTCGACGCCGGAAAAAAACCTCTGCATGATCTGCCACAGCGGCAGGTCGGTATAAACGAGCAAAACCGCGGCGGAGGCCGCGAAAATGGAAAAAGCGAGCGGGATGCCCAAGAACATCAGCGCAACCATTCCTCCGAACAGAACGAAAATGGGTACGCCGCTCATACGCGTTCCTTCACGAGTTTACGGTACAAGACCTCGATGGTGAAAAAGAACATCAGCACCGAGCAAACCGGCCCGGATATGTAAACGCAGTTCGATGGGATCGGCAGGGTCACGGCGGTTTTACCGAAGCTGCGCGCAACATATTCCGCGCTGGCGTAGAAGATGAGCGCTTCGACGATGAGCATCGCCGCGAGTACCGCAATCTGCATCCGCCATTTGTTCTTCGGGCTCAATTGCTGGGTAAGCACATCCAGCGTGAGATGGGTGCCTTCCTTGCAGGCGATGGCCGAACCGAGAAAAATCAACCACACGAAAGCCATGCGCACGACTTCCTCGCTCCATTGCACGGGAATATACAGAATGAACCGGCACGTTATCTGCCACAGCGTGATCGCGACGAGAACGACCATGGTGACGAGAAGGCCGGCGCAAATCATCTTCCCCAGAAAATCAGAGATTTTTTCCAAAGAACCCCTCTCTTTCGGAAAACGGAAACAAGCTTGAAAAAATCTTCAGCCCGGAGTGCGAGACAAGACACAAAGCACATGGGAGAAAAACGTATTCCCATTGGGTGAATCGTTCATCAAAAACTTATTGTTTTTCTCAATGTTCTCCGTCCTCTTCGCGCTTGACCGCTTTCCCCAGGATCAAAGAAAAGGCGGGCGGAAACCCGTCCGCCATGTTGCCTCACGGCTATTTATTTTGTCGCCTGGATGTCGTTGATCATCTGGGTAAGCCCGGTTGAATCGCCGTATTGCTTGTAAACGGGCGCGAGTTTTTCGTAGAAAGGCGTCTTGTCGATTTCAATGACCTTGACCTTGAACTTGTCGCGCATTTCGGCAAGCGCCTTATCGCTGCCGTCCTGCTCAAGCTGGCGGGAGATCGGCGTGGCTTCGGCGATGGATTTTTCAATGGCGGCCTTGTCCTCGGGAGCCAAGCCGTCGAGCCACTTGGGGTTCATGAACAGCGGACGGACGGTGATCTCGTGCGCGAGCATCGTCATGTTCTTCGCCGGCTCGTAGAATTTGCTGGCGACGAGCGAGGTCATTTCGTTTTCCATGCCGTCTACGAGGCCGGAAACCAGCGCCGAATAGATTTCGGGGTAGGCCACGGAAATCGGCAGCGCCCCAAGCGCCTCCCATACCTTGAACTTCAGCTCGGAAGCGGCCAGGCGCATCTTGAAATTCTTCAGGTCGTCAAGGGACTTGACCTCTTTTTTGACCGACAGCACTTCGCGGGGAATGCCGCCCCAATACGCCATGACGCGCAGGCCGCATTTCTGTTCGACGAGCTCGGCGTATTTCTTGCCGACCGGCCCGTCGAGAACCGCTTTCCAGTGCTGGGTGTCGCGGAAGAGGAAAGGCAGCGAAGTCAGTTCCAGTTCCTTGCAGAAGGTGGTTCCCACCGTCGGGTCGGCGACGACGAACCCAAGCGTCCCTTGCCGGACGCTTTCGACGAGTTCCGGCTCGGTTCCCAGCGAAGAACTGTAGGCCGGCACGATTTCAATGCGTCCGTTGGAATTCTTCTGGATGATTTCGTTCAGCTTGTTGATCGCCACGTTCCAGGGATGACTTGCGGGCTGTGTGTTGCAGGTGCGCAAGACAATCTTGTCCGCCGCGAAAACCGTTCCCGCCGCAAGCGATGCGGCGAGGATGGATGTTGTGACAAAATGTTTGAACATATCTCTCTCCCATGCACATCGACTGACCAATCGTCCCGGCAAAGCCGGTACCCTCGGGATACCATCCCTTGAATCCAGTGTAAAAACCTCTTTGCCGCCAGTGCAAGTTTTTTCAAAAAAAAGTCAAAAAATGTTAAAAAAAAGAATAGCGCTATAATGTGTTGCGTTTTTTTGAACACTCGTAAATCTGTCTTTTTCTGGAATAGGTCAAATTTTCTCCCGGCGGGAGCGCCATGCTAAAGCATTTTTCATCGGTGGAGTGCCACCGTTTCCAGGACGCCCGTTTCGTCAACGCGCTGTCCTCGACGCCGGGGAAGCACCACATCCTGTTCTTCCCCCTGGGCAACGCCGGCGTGGTGCGGCACAACGGCAACTGGCAGGACATCCTCGCCAACCGCCTGTTCTGCATCGAGGCGGAGGCGGAGTTTTCCGTCCGCTGCGGTGCGGGAGCGGTGGATTGCTTCGCCATCACCTTCGAGTCCGGCGGTCCGGGCCGCGTCGCGGTGAACGACTATCTGATCGTCCAGCAGAACATGCGCGCGGAATTCATCGCGCTGAACGTCGAGCTGGCGGCGGCCTGCCTGGTCGGGGACGAGGAACGAAGTTCCCGCGCGTTCCGGGACATCCTGGAAAAGATCGACCAGATGACCATGGTCAATCACATCGCCTTCGCCATCCGGCATGTCGGACCGACGATCAGCGTTCCCGACCACTTCCACTCGAACGAGTACCAGATCGAGTACTTCGTCGCCGGTTCCGGGGGGATTCGCATCGACCGGCGCTGGATGGAATTTGGCCGGGGCAGCTTCTGCTTCATTCCGCCCCTGGTTCCCCACGAGATTTCCTACGCGCAGTCGCAGGACATGGACAACTA
>JAISQQ010000435.1 GCA_031274075.1 Accumulibacter sp. | reverse complement strand
CCTGTAGAAACCCAAAATGGGCGCTTCGGCGCCCGTTTTTTTTCCCCGGCGGTCACGGTTCCCGACGCCTGTGATGTTTGCGATTTTCCCTGGGAGCGCGGGGCACCCGCCCCGCTTTTTGGCCCGCGCCATGCCACTACCGCCGTTGTTGCGGGCGGGTGCCCCGCGCTCCCAGGGGCGGCTCGGAGTGAAGCTTTCATAATGGGCTTGGGTAAGATAACCGCGCTCCCGGCGAGGCGCGGATTCCCGGCGAGGCGCGGGCGTAGGGTGGGCATACCAAAAAAACGGGCGCTTGACGCGCCCGTTGCGAGTTTCAGGTCCGGAAACCGGATCAGAAGACGTGGAGGATACCGGCGGTGAAGGTGGTCTGGTTTTCGCCCGTGATGCCCGTCTTGGTCCATCCGGCGCTGACGTTATCATCGTTGTTGATGCGCACCAGGTAGGTATACAGCGAGGTCCGCTTGGACAGGGTATGTTTGTAACCCACGGTGTAGCCCTTGGCCTTGTTTCCATCGTCGACGAAGCTGTCCTTGAACTGTGCGTATTCGGCCACGATCGTGCCGGCGCCGCTGACCGGGACGCCGACGCCCAGGGACCACGCCGTTCTCTTGTCGCTGCCCTCATCCCCACCGCGACCGTGGTCGTTTTGCTTCACGCGGTAGTAGTTGGCGTATACCTTGGCGACCTTGAAGTCATACGTGCCGCCGAGCGCCCATCCCTTGGCGCCGTAGCCTTCGTTGCCATCGCCAGGCCACTCTTTCGCACTGTCATCATCAGCACGAGCCTCGTAAACCGCGGTCAGATACAAGGGGCCGTTGGCATAACGCACACCGAGGCCGAATTTGCCGGCGTCGGAGGTGTCGGCGCCTTTATAGCACGTCACCGAGGCAGTGCCGCTGCCGGTGCAACTATAGCCAGGGACGGGGTCATCGTTATCGTCGAGTCCACCTTTACTTGTATTCACTTTCTCGCCGAAAGAGTAAATGGCCGTGAAATCAATGCCGGAGAAGTTCGGGCTGTTGTACGCAATCGAGTTATTCCAACGGTCACCAACCAATATGCCTCCCGCATTGCCTGTCCCGGTGTTAGCCTGATCGCGGAACCGCCTGATCGGCTCGTGTCCGTTGACTCCCATGACGCCGGTGGCGCCCAGATAGAGGTCGTCCGGCGTATTGTTACGGCCAACGGTCACTCTGCCGAACTTGCCGGCCAGACCGACAAAAGCCCAGCGGGCGTCGACCGGCCCGCTGCCTTCATCGGCGGCAAAACCCCACTCGGCTTCGAAGATCGCTTTCAGGCCATTGCCCAGGGCTTCCTCGCCCTTGACGCCGATGCGGCTACCGCCGCCATTGATGCCGTTGCCGTTCTCGATGCCCTGGAACTTCTTGTAATCCGACTTGCTGTAGACGTAGCCCAGGTCGAGGCGGCCGTACAGCGTGACATTGGACTGCGCGAAGGCAGCGCCCGAAACCAGTCCGGCAACCGCCAGTGCGATGATTTTCTTCTGCATCGAAAACCCCCCTTCCGGGCCGGTCAAACCCAGAGAGAAGAATTCTTCTGCATGCAAAGTAATGCAGTTGAAGCGTTTTCCTGCGTGTGGCGCGCGGGCGGTCGGGTACGGCGAATAAGGCGGTTTTGGGGGTATTTTATCGCCTGAACATTGGGAGAAGCATTCTAGAGGATAGTGTGGTAAGGCGGATGCAATCCGCCGATCGTTCTCTTGCCGCAGGCGAAGCCTGTGGCAATCTTGAATAAATGCGGTGCTCCACGTCGGAGTTTACCACCGGCGGATGCCATTCGCCCTCGGCGCGTCGTCCCTTTGATCGCCGGGACCCAGTGCGTTCCTCAAACTCCTGGATTCCGGCTTTCGCCGGAATGACGATTTCAGGGGACAGAAGACAGCCCAATGACCGGGCGCTTCGCGCCCGCAAATATTACTGTCCTCGGTCCTCTGTCTTCTGTCCTCTGTCACCTGTACTCGCGCCACTCCGGCGGCGTGTCGTCGTGGTCGCCGTGCGGGTGGCGTTCCCAGGCGCGCGTGTAGGCTTCGTTCTGGGATTTCTTCAGCAGGCGGCGCGGCGCGTCGAGGTTGTGGATTTCGGTTTCTTCGCTGTAGTAGATCAGCGCGCGCAGCAGCTTGTTGAGCAGCGAACATTCGAGGTGGAAGCCCATGTCTTCCAGCACGGATTCGATCTCTTCCAGCGAATGCTCGTGCAGATCGTAAACCACCGCGATCGAGCGTTCGTCGATGTTCGCGGCGATTTCGAGGCCGGCCAGCCCGCCGAGAAAATCCGCCGCTTCAGGAACCTGGCCGGGACGAAATTCCGCGAAGCGGATGACGCGCTCCTTGCGGATCGGATCCGGCTTCCTGGGTGTTTCGACCGAACGCTTCATCAAAAACCGACTCCGGTTGGAAACCTCCCCCTCCAAGGGGATAACCCCGTACGGAAGGGGCGTAAGCCCTTCCGTGCTTTGTCCGGCCTGCCGGACGTGGATTGAAACTCCCGAGGCCCGCTACCTGCTTTGCACGATCTGCATGGCCTTCAGCAGGTTGATCGCCTGATTGAGCTGATAGTCCTTTTTTGAGGCCAGTTCGCGGCCCTGCGGCTCGAAACCCTCGTCGTCCACGTCCTTGCCCGGAGTCGTCCCTGGTTTCGCCGGGGGCGTGGCGGGCGCGGCTTCCTTGCCGTCGCCGCGGTTGTCTTCCAGATGGTTTTCCAGGTCGGCTTCGCGCAGGCGCATGGCCGACACGCCGTTGGGCGTTTCTTCGACGGTGATGTCGGGAATGATGCCCTTGGCCTGGATCGAACGCCCGGACGGCGTGAAGTAGCGGGCCGTGGTGAGCTTGATCGCCGTGCTTCCGGGCAGCGGGATGATCGTCTGCACCGAGCCTTTGCCGAAGCTGGTGGTGCCCATGATCACCGCGCGCTTGTGGTCTTGCAGGGCGCCGGCGACGATTTCGGACGCCGAGGCGGAACCGCCGTTGATCAGTACGATCATCGGCACCTTCAGCGCCTCGACGGGGATCTTGCGGATGAAATCCTCCTTGCCGCCGCGCAGATAATCCTCGGGGTTGGCGAAGTATTGGTGCCTGGCGTCGGGCACGCGGCCGTCGGTGGAGGTGACCAGCGTGCCGTAGGGCAGGAAGGCGGCGGCGACGCCGATCGCCGAATGGAGCAGCCCGCCGGGGTCGTTGCGCAGGTCGAGCACCAGTCCCTTGAGCGAGCCGGGTTCATAGAGATCGTTCAGGTGCTTGACCACCGAAGAGGTGGTGTTTTCCTGGAAGGAGGTGACGCGCAGATAGCCGTAGTACTCGTCGATGAGCTTGGATTTGACGCTCTGCACCTTGATGATTTCGCGCGTCAGCGTGATCTCGATGGGCCGCGGCTCGCCCTTGCGCAGGATGGACAGCTTGATCTCCGTCTTCGGCTTGCCGCGCATGCGCTTGACCGCGTCGGTCAGGGTCATGCCCTTGACCAGCTTGTCGTCGAGCTTGAAGATCAGGTCGCCGGCCTTGACGCCCGCGCGGTCGGCCGGGGTGTCCTCGATCGGGGAAATGACCTTGACCAGGCCGTCCTCCATGCCGACTTCGATGCCCAGCCCGCCGAATTCGCCCTGGGTGGTCGTCTGCAGATCCTTGAAGGCGTCGGCGTCGAGGTAGGACGAATGCGGGTCGAGGTTGGAGAGCATGCCGCTGATGGCGTGGGTGATCAGCTTTTGGTCCTCGACCGGCTCGACGTAGCCGCGCTTGACGGCATTGAATATTTCGGCGAAGGTGCGCAGCTCTTCGACGGGAAGACTGACCCGGGCCTCCTTTTCGGCCATCGCCGAGAATTGCAGGCTGATCAGGATGCCGCCCGCCAGCCCCGCGCAAACCAGACCCGCTTGTTTCAACTTGCCCATCGAACGCACTCCAAAAAAAAAGCCCATGTCACCCATGTCACTTGAGGCTGACCCATTTCATCGGATCGACCGGCAGTCCCTGATGACGCAATTCAAAGTATAAACCCGATTCCGGGTTGCCGCCGCTATTGCCGGCGGCGGCGATCGAATCGCCGCCGCGCACCTCGTCGCCGACCTGCTTCAGCATCGCGTCGTTGTAGGCATAGACCGACAGGTAGCTGCCGCCGTGATCGACGATCATCAGGTTGCCGAAACCGCGCATCCAGTCGGCGAACACCACGCGCCCCCCGGCGATGGCCTTGACCTCGCTGCCCTGCGCCGCGCGGATAAAGAGTCCCTTCCAGGTGCTGCCTTCCTGGCGCGCGCCGCCGTAGCGGTTGGTGACCGTGCCGCGCACCGGCAGGCGCAGGCGCCCCTTCAAGGCGGCGAATTGGCCGTCCGGCAAGGCTTCCGGCGTATGCTCGTTGACCGTCCCGGAGGCGCTTTCCGGGGCCGGCGCGCGTGCTCCGGGAGCCGTCTTCGCCGCGCCTTGCCTGCGCGCCTCGGCCTGCGCGGCGATGATCCGGTCCAGCCGGACGATCAGCCGCGCGAGCGCCTGCTCGTCGCGCTGCAGGTTGCCGATTTCCTTGCGCTGCTGCGCGATCTTCGACGAAATCCGGGCCAGCACCTCCTTGCGCTGCGCGCGCTGGGCGAGCAGCCGGGCATGCTGCCCCTTCTGCCGGGCTTCGACCGAAGACAGCTCGCCGGCGCGTTCGCGCATGGTTTCGGACAGCGTCTGTTTCTGTTCGAGCAGCGATCGCGTCTCGCTTTGCAACTGCTGGCGCGCGCGCGCGATGACGCCGAGGTAGTAGAGGTCGCGCGCCATCTGGTTCGGATCCTCGCCGTTGAGCAGCAGCCGCAAGGCGTCGGGCTGGCCTTGCAGATAGCGGCGATAGACCAGGCTTTCCATCTGCGCCTGCAGTTCGTCCAGGCGCTCGGCCAGCTCCCGCGCCTGCTGGCCGAGATCCTTCAGCGTCGTCTGCAAGCGGCTCTTCTGTCCGGAAAGCGCGCGCAGTTCGCGTTGCGTCGTGGAAATTTCGCGTTCGACATCCTTCACCTGATCCGCCGCGCTGACGCGCTGGCCCTCGGCGGCGGCCATTTCCTTGCGCAGCGACTCGATCTGGGCGCGCAGTTCGATGAGATCGCTCCGCTTTTCCGAGACCTCGGCGCGGGTCGGCGAAACGGGGGCGTCTTCCCTGGCGGACGCTGGCGCGGCCAGGACGGAGGACAGAAGACAGAGGACAGAGGACAGTCCCGTCACCAGGCGCTTCGCGCCCGCAAATATTACCGTCATCTGCTTTCCGTCTTCCGTCCTCTGAACGTCGCCGGGCACTTTGCGCCCGCGAACATTACCGCCATCTGTCCTCAGGTATTCTATAATGCCGCTTTTAACTTGACGAGGGGCAAGGGCGGGTCGCCGGGACGGCGGAGTTTGTCTCGCGAGCCTTTGTTTCCGCTTCTGGAGCGTCGCTTGGAATTCATTCAGCAAAACATCCTTCTCATCTTTCTCGCGCTCGGCAGCGGCGGCGCCTGGATCGTGCTCACCCTGCGCGGCGCCAGCGGCAAGGCCGGCCTGACGCCGACGCAGGCCACCCTGCTGATCAACCGGGAGGACGCGCAGGTCATCGACTTGCGCGGCTCCGACGACTACGTCAGCGGCCACCTTCCCGAGTCGCGCAACATTCCCCTGGAACAACTCGAAGCGCGCGTGGGAGAACTCGACAAACTGAAAAATACGCGCCTGATCCTCGTTTGCCAGAACGGGACGCGTTCGGCCAGTGCCCGCGGAAAGCTCGAAAAGCTGGGCTTTGGCAAGGTCGGCAGCCTCGCGGGCGGCATTTCCGGCTGGCGCGCGGCGGGCCTCCCCCTGCGCAAAGGCGCGAAGAAATGAGCGCCGCGCCGCGCGTCGTCATGTACTCGACGGCGGTCTGTCCCTACTGCCTGCGCGCCGAGCGCCTGTTGCACGAGCGCGGCGTGGCCGGGATCGAGAAAATACGGATCGACCTCGAGCCGCAACGGCGCGCCGAGATGATGGAAAAAACCTCGCGCCGGACGGTGCCGCAAATCTTCATCGGCGACACCTACGTCGGCGGATGCAACGAACTGTTCGCGCTCGACCGGGCCGGCAAGCTCGCGCCGCTGCTGGCCGGCGAAGCGTGCTGAGGCACTGAGGCGTTCGCTGAGACGCTGATTCCTGGCGCGGCCGATTCATTCCGATTCACCCACAACCTCCATCGAGAAGAAAGAAGACCTCCATCATGACCGAACAAGAACCCCCCACGTTTGCCATCGAAAAACTCTACGTCAAGGACCTCTCGCTGGAGGTGCCCAACGCGCCGGCCATCTACCTGGAACGCGGGACGCCGGAAATCAACCTGCAACTGCAGACCGGCGCCACGAAAATCGACGACGATATTTTTGAAGTCACGCTGACCGCCACGGTGACCGCCAAGATCGGCGAGAAGACCCTGTTCCTGGTCGAAGTCGGCCAGTCGGGACTTTTCCGCGTGCGCAACGTACCGGAACAGAATATCGAACCCCTGCT
>JAISQQ010000432.1 GCA_031274075.1 Accumulibacter sp. | reverse complement strand
TTCGGTCACGCGCAGGTTCTGCAAGCCGTCGCGCGCCGAGACCAGCGGTTCGGCTTCGCCGCGGATGACGGCGGCGAAATGGGCGATCTGTCCGGCCAGGGGATCCTTGTGCTCGACCTGAAGCGTCTCGCAGGAAAACGGCTTGTACCAGGAACGATCCGCATCTTGTCTGTAATACTTGAGCCGCATACTCGGCACGGCCAGCGAACCGCGATTGCCGATGATCGTGTAGCAATCCTCGTCGGGATAGCTCGGATATTGCCGGTTCTCCTGCGAGGTCTGTTCCCAACTCTTGGCGCAGGCGGCGGTATCCGACAACAGGAAACTCCCGAGCGCGCCGTTGACGAACTGGAAGTTGATCGCCGCCGTGTCCTCGACCTTGAAACCGCGCGTGGCGTTCGAGGTGAAGGACTGCACCGCGGCGATCTCGCCGACCATGGCGCGCAGGTTGCCGATCTCGTGGATCAGGTTGAGCAGGATCGGACCGCCGCCCGGCTCGCGTCGCCAGGCGTTCGCACCGTCGTAATAGCCGTCGCCGTCCGGTTTGTAGAAAACGGCGCTGCCGATGACGCCGACGATCCGCCCGAGCACGCCGGAACGCACGACTTCGACCACCTTGTGCAAAATCGGACTGTGCCGGCGGTGATGACCGACCAGCACCTTGACGCCGGCTTCCTCGGCCGCCCGGCAAACGCGCGCCCCTTCGGCCAGCGTATGCGCAATCGGCTTTTCGACGAACACCGTCACCCCCGCCGCGATGCACTCGATCGCCTGGTCCGCGTGCAAGGCGTTCGGCGTCGCCAGGATCACGCCATCGGGATTCTCCCTGGCGAGCATTTCGCCGAGCGAGGCGTACAGCGGCACGTCCGCCATCGCCGCCAGCCCGGCATTGTCGCCGAGGCCGGCGATCCGGGCGGGCGGGTGCGGATCGACGATCGCCGCCAGTTCGCATCCCGGGTTTTTCCGGATTTCCTCGATATGGCGATAGCCGATCAATCCCGCTCCGGCCACCGCGATGCGTACTACGGAGGAATCGATTTTCATGATCGCCGCCCGCCCCGTTCTCCGCTTTACTTCGCGCGGCCCTTGTCGAGTGCGTCCTGCAGTTCCTTGACCAGTTCCGGTCCGACGTTGGCGCCGAACTTGTCAATCACCGGCTTGAGCCTGGCGCGGATCTTCGCGACCTCCTCCGGCGGCAGGGTGGAGACCGTCATGCTCTTTTTCAGGTTGGTCAGCGATTTTTGAGAGAGATTGCGGCGTGAGTTTTCCCGCTGCCATTGGGTTGCTTCGACCAGCGTCGAGGTCAGGATGTCCTGCTCGTCCTGGGTCAGCGCGTCCCACTTTTTCTTGCTCGCCAGCACCGACTGCGGGTTGTACATGTGGTTGGTGAGCGTCAGGAATCGCTGTATTTCCTGGAACTTGCCGGTTTCAATGACCGCGGGAGGATTCTCCTGACCGTCGATGATCCTCTGCTCCAAGGCCGTATACACTTCGGGGAAAGCCATCGGCACCGGGTTGGCGCCCAGCGCGCTGAAGGTTTCGATGTAGATCGGCGACTGGATCACGCGCAGTTTCAGCCCGGAAAAGTCTTCCAGCGTCTTGATCTCGCGCCGGCTGTTGGTCACCTGGCGGAAACCCAGTTCCCAGTACGCCAGGTGGTACAGGTTCTTCGCCGGCAGCAGTTCGCCCAGCTTCTTGCCGAATGCGCCGTCGAGGATCGGGTCGGCTTCCTCGCCGCTATCGAACATGAACGGAAAGTCGAAGATAGCGAATTCCTTCTGGATGCCCTGCAAAATGCCCGAGTTCATCACCGTGAAATCGATGGTGCCACCCTGCACGGCCGACAGCGCCTGCACGTCGCCGCCCAACTGGCCCTGGCCGAAAACCTTGAGCGCCAGCTTGCCGCCGCTCTTTGCCGCGATCAGTTCCGCCCACTTCTCCGCCCCCGTCACCCCGGGGTGCCCTCCCGCCGTGCCGGCGACGGCGAGCCGGAGCGTGCGCTCGTTGACCTGCGCCTGCCCCACGGATGCGCTCAACATACCCAATAGAACGATTGCGGCGCCGGTTGCGTAGTGAATTGCTTTCATGTTTGCCTCCTTGGTAGATGTAATTCCATTTATGAGTCGCTCTACAAAAAGACAGCCTGCCGGCGCAAAGACCTTGCCGGCAGACCGGAACCTGGCGCACGAGCGCCAGGCCTCAAGCCTTTTACCATGCACGGGTCACACATATCGGCAAAAGGCGAGGTACAACGATACTAAAAACTATTCCGATTATAATCAGGGGTATGATGGAATCACAATTCACTTTTAGTAAACAATAGATGAAAGACATCGAGATCACCGACCTGCGTGTCCTCTGCTGTGTGGCGCGTTTGTCGAGTTTCGTGGCGACCGCGCAGGAACTCGGCATTTCCCCGGCCTACGTCAGCAAACGGGTCGCCGAATTCGAACAGCGCTTGGGCGTCACGCTGTTCCACCGCACGACGCGGCGGGTACATCTCAGCGCCCAGGGCGAGGCGGCCTATGCCTGGGCGCGCAAGATACTCGAAGATGTCGATGGCTTGTCCGCCGAGATGTCGAATGTACAGGCGGTCCCGTCCGGACCGCTGCGCGTGAGTACCAGCCTGCGCCTGGGACGAAACCACGTGTCGCCGATCCTGGCCCGGCTCGGGCAGGCCTATCCCGGACTGGAAATCTGGCTGGAACTGGTCAACAGCCGCATGAACATGATCGACGAAAACATCGACATCGACATTCGCGTCGGCGAGGTTGCCGAACAGAACCTGATCGCCCAGCGGATCGTCAAAAGCGAGCGGATACTGTGCGCGTCGCATGCCTACCTGGAAAAGCGCGGCGCGCCCGCGTCTGTCGCCGAGCTTGCGCAACACGATTGCCTGCTGTTCCGGGGACGGGACCAGCCGTTCGGCGTATGGCGGCTGAAAGGCCCCGGCGGCGTCGAATCGACCAAGGTCAGCGGACGGGCCGGTTCAAACCATGGCGACATCATACGCAACTGGGCGCTCGACGGTTTCGGCATCATCATGCTGTCCGACTGGGATGTCGCCGCCGACCTGGCCAGCGGCGCGCTGGTCCGTGTGCTGCCCGATCACGCGCAGCCCGCCGATGTGATGGCCGTGACCACGATCCGCTCGGCCTCCAGCGCCAAGATCCGCCACACCATGGAATTTCTGGTGAGCGAGCTGCGCGAAGGCCGCTATTCGCTGCGCGGTTCCGGAACCTGACTTTGCCGCCTGGCGGTAAATCGAACTCGCGAACGGACGGAAAAATCTGGCCGGGTAGCTAAGGCCGCGCCGGACAGCCCGCGGTGGCCGGCAAGCGCCACAGGGTCGTCGCCTGCGCGAAGGTCGCAAACGGTCGCCAAAAATATTTTATGTTCAAGTCCTTATGTGTCAGAAAAAGGCCTTCGTCGCGCATGGGGAAATGAACCCGATCGTTGGCCATCCGGAACCTGGGAGCGCGGGGCTTCCGCCCCGCAACAGCGGGAATGACGTGACCGCCGCTGTTGCGGGGCGGAAGCCCCGTGCTCCCAGAACCAACCGGCTTTGCCGGCACAAAACCGCCGAACGCCTCCCACCGGCCTGCCTGCTCCCTGAAAGTCCCCTGCGGGCGCGAAGCGCCCGGTAACTAAACTGTCCTCAGTCTTCTGTCCTCAGCCCTCCAATAAAACCAGCGTATAATCCGCGCCTTATTCCATTTCCAGATCATCCGTGGCGCGACGGCGAGGCGCCGTTGTCCAAGCGGCGCGATGGCGAATCGGTCGAGTCAGCCGCGATCCGGGAATGGAATCCTCCGAGGAGCGCTGCAAAACCGCCGGACGGCGGTTTCAGGCTCGGAATCAAGTAACGGCGCTCACCTGACCAACCCGTGCCGCGCGGG
>JAISQQ010000351.1 GCA_031274075.1 Accumulibacter sp. | reverse complement strand
AGGACATGGATCTCGTCGTCCAACCGGCGCTCATGCGGGTGAGCGTCAATCCGGAAGCGCCGAACCTGCCGATGTCGCTGGCGAAAAGAGCCTGACCGCCTGGAAAGGAGCGCAGGCGGCAAACGGCTTCGTGACAGAAAAATGCGGGCCGCCAACTCCAGCGAGCGAGCGCGAAGCGCCGGTAACTTCCGACACCTGACACCTGCTACCTGTCACCTGATCACCCGTCACCCTCCCAGCCAAGCGCGGCGGAGCGCGTTGGCGGATTTGGCGAGGAGCAGTTTGGGCGTTTCGTCCTCGTACGCGCCGAGGGTGAGGTCGAAGCGCATCAGTTCGTCGCGCCGGAAGGCGTGGATCGCCAGGACGTCGCCGGGCCGGCGGCGGCTGAGCAGCGTGTCGAGGCTCTGGGCGGTGACGCGCAGGCCGTCTATGGCGACCAGCGTATCGCCGGCGGACAGTCCGGCGCGTTGCGCCGGGCCGTCGTCGTAAACCGTCGCCAGCCTGATCTCGCCGCCTTTGTTCCCGGTCTTGACGCCGAGCGCGGGCGTCCTGGCCTTTTCCCAGGCGAGACGGATGCCGAACGGGGCGAGCAATCGGCCCAGCGGGATGTCGCGCGTGCCGTGGATGGTCTGCGCGAAAAAACGCCTGAGATCGAGACCCGATGATTCCTCGGCAATCCCTTGCAGATCGTCGTCTCCGACGCCGTTCCCGGTTTGCCCGAAACGCCGCCACAGCGCGCGCATCACCTCGTCGAGCGAGCTCCGGTTGCGCGTCTCGCGGCGCAGGGTGAGGTCGAGCGCCAGCGCCGCGAGCGCGCCCTTGGCGTAGTAGTTGACCACGGCGTTCGGCGTATTCTCGTCCGGGCGGTAGAACTTGCTCCAGGCGTCGAAACTCGATTCGGCCAGCGACTGGCGCAGGCGGCCGGGCGCGCGCATGACCCTGCCGATCGTCCTGGCGGTGAGATCGAGCCAGTCCCGCAGCGCGATGACGCCGCTGCGCAGCAGCGCCAGGTCGTCGTAGTACGAGGTGATTCCCTCGAACGCCCAGAGCTGCGTGGTGTAGTTCTCGCGGTCGAGATCGTAGGGCGCGAAGGCGGCGGGCTTGATGCGCTTGACGTTCCAGGCGTGGAAGTACTCGTGGCTGCACAGTCCGAGAAAGGTGCGATAGGCCTCGGGCAAGCCCTTCATGCCGCGGTAGGGCAAGTCCTTGCGCGCGCACAGCAGCGCCGTCGAGGCGCGGTGTTCGAGTCCGCCGTAGGCTTCGTCGACGACGGTGACGAGGAAGACGTAGCGCGCCATCGGCGGCGGTTCGCCGAAAAAACGGATCTGCCACTCGCAGACCCGTTTCAGGTCCGCGGCCAGCCGTTCCGGATCGGCATCGTGGCGTCCGGTGATGGCGATTTCGTGTGGAACGCCGCAGGCCTCGAAGGCGATCCGCGTGAACTGGCCCATTTCCACCGGATGATCGATCAGTTCGTCATAATTTTCGGCGCGATACAGGCCGAAGCCGTGTTCCCTGGCGCAGGCTCTTTCGCCGGCCGCCGCGGGCAGCGACGTGGCGACGCGCCACGCGGCGAAGTCCTTTCCCTCGGGCCGCCGCAGGTCGACGAGGCAGGGCTGCGATTCCTGGCCGAGCACGCGCAGAAAGACATTGGCGCCGTTGAAGAAGGCGTGCGTCGGGTCGAGATGCGCGCCGCGCACCGAAAGATCCCAGGCGTAGATCTCGCAGCTCACGGTCAAGGCCAGACCCTTCCCGACCGGCGCGGCGCGCCAGGTGTGCTTGTCCAGTTTGTCCAGCCGGACGGTCTTGCCTCCGGCTTCGGCATGAATGGCGACGATGTGGCGGGCAAAGTCCCGGATCATGTAGCTGCCCGGAATCCAGGCGGGCAGGGCGAAACGCTGGCCGGCGGGATCGGGCGCGGCGACGGCACAGGAAACCGTGAAGCGATGCGCGGCGGGATGCGCCGGGCAGAGGGTGTAGCGGACGGGGACGGAGGTCATGGTCGGTGCGAAAACAGGATTCCTGGCGCGAGATTATCCATATCCCGAGGAATACGGGCTGCTTATAATGTATTCCGTGATTTGCCGCAAACGGCTTGTCGGAAAAAAGTTTTTTGGGCGGACTCCTTTCCACTCCATTCAAGGGAAAAAAATGCGCAAGAACCTGCCGGTAACGAATGTGGAGACCTTGCTTCCCGAGGACCAGTTCATTTATTCGCGGACGAATCTGAAGGGACAGATAGACGAGGCCAACGACGCGTTTTGCGAGATCAGCGGTTTTTCCCGCGAGGAATTGCTGGGCCGGCCGCACAACATGGTGCGCCATCCCGACGTGCCGCCGGCGGCGTTCGAGGACCTGTGGCGCGATCTGAAAGCGGGCCTGCCGTGGCGCGGCCTGGTGAAGAACCGGCGCAAGGACGGCGGTTTTTACTGGGTGGTGGCGAACGTCTCGCCGGTGCGCGAAAACGGCCAGGTGGTCGGCTACCAGTCGGTGCGCAGCCGGCCTTCGCGCGAGGAGGTGGCCGGCGCGGAAAAGGCCTACGCCCGGATCAACGCGGGAGAGAAAAAATGGGGCGTCAGCCACGGCCGGGTGGTGCGCGTGCGTTCATCCTTCGTGGCGGCCTTGTTGTCGCTGCGCGCGCAGATGATCTTCATGGGCGCGCTGATGCTCGTCCTGGGTCTGGTGGAGGCGGCCAGGACGGCGCTGGACGTGCCGCTCGCGTCGCTGGCGCACAACGCGCTGATCGCCTTGTCGGTGATTTACGCGCTGTACTTCGTCGGCTATTTCGCGCCCCGGGTCGGGCGCGACCTCGAGGCGATCGATCGCTGGATGAGATCGGTGCTGTCGTCCGGCAACCTGAAGCGGCGCCTGGATATCCCCCGCGGCGATCGGCTCGGCGTCCTGGCCCGGCAGATGGACGTCTTCGTTTCATCGGTGCTGGCCACCATCCAGGGCATGGCCGACACCACGGCGCAGGTGCGGCAGAGCACGCAGGAGGTCGGCGCCGGGATGCGCGCGGCGATGCAATCGGCCGAGCGCCAGAACGAGGCCACCTCGTCGGCCGCCGCCGCCGTGGAAGAGGTCAACATGTCGATCGGGGAAGTGGCCGAGCACGCGCTTTCCACACGCGACGTCGCGGTCGGCGCCGGCGAGGTGTCCAGCGCCGGCGTGAAGCGTTCCGACGAGGCGTGCCGGGCGATCAACTCGCTGGCCGAGACGGTCAAGCGCGCCGCCGGGCAGGTCGAAGCGCTCGGGCGGCGCTCCGCCGAGATCAGCCGCATTGTCAGTTCGACCAAGGAAATCGCCGACCAGACCAATCTGCTGGCCTTGAACGCGGCCATCGAAGCGGCCCGGGCCGGCGAGAGGGGCCGCAGTTTCGCCGTGGTGGCCGACGAGGTGCGCAAGCTGGCGGAGCGGGTGAGACGGGACACGGAAGAAATCAGCACTATGATCGGCCTGATCCAGGCCGAAACGCGGGAGGCGGTCGACGGCATGCGCACCGGGGCCGCGCAGGTGGAAAACAGCGTCGAACTCGTCCATTCCGCCCAGGACGCGCTGCGGCGCATCAACGAAGAGATGGGCGGCACCATCGAGCGGGTCAACGACATTTCGCACGCTTCCAGCGAGCAACTGGAAGCCATGACGCAACTCGCCAGCGACGTCCAGCAGGTGGCGGGCATGACCGAGCAGAACGTCGCCGTGGTCAACCAGACGCAAACCATGGTCGTGAAACTGGAAGGCATCGTGGATCGCATGAACAAGGCGGTGAACCAGTTCGTCGTGTGATCTGATCAGAAGACAGAGGACAGTCCAGTTACCGGGCGCTTCGCGCCCGCAAATATTACTGTCCTCTGTCCTCTGTTCAATAGCCAAGCGCCACGAGCAATCCGCTCAGGGTGAAGAATGACAGGATCGTCGTCGACAGCAGCGCGGCGGCGCAGAACTTCTCGTGGCCGTGGCGCATGCCCAGGAGCGGATAAATGCTCATCGTCGGCAGGGTTCCGGTGAGGAGCAGCGCGAGGCGCAGGTCGGGCGGCAGCGCCGGCATGCCGGCCAGCACGCACAGCCACAGCGCCAGCCAGAGGCACAGCGGATGCAGCAGCAGCTTGCCGGCGGTGATCGCCGCGACCTTGACGCCCAATTCCCTGAACG
>JAISQQ010000057.1 GCA_031274075.1 Accumulibacter sp. | reverse complement strand
TAAACTGGGGCTTTGGGATTTTCGCGGGGCGCGGGGGGCTCCCGCCCCCCAACGGGGGTAATGACACGATTACCGCCGTGGCGGGGAAGAAGCCCCGCGCTCCCAGGGTTGAGATGCGTATCAGGTGACAGGTGGCAGGTTACAGGTGGCAGGAACTACCGGCGCTTCACGCCGCAAAATCCTGACACCTGTCACCTGATCCCTGAAACGTAGGGCGGATTGCATCCGCCCGACTCAACTTGGGTGATGCGCTCCCAGGGTCGGGATGCGCATCAGGTGACAGGTGGCAGGTTACAGGTGGCAGGAACTACCGGCGTTTCACGCCGCAAAATCCTGTCACCTGTCACCTGTCACCTGTCACCTGACACCTGTCTCCTCCGGAAGAAATGCGCCCAACGGTGCTTTCCCGGATAATACCGAGCATGAATCCCCCGCGTTTTTACAGTCCGTTTCCGCTGGCCGTTGGCGCGCGCGTCGCGCTGGCGGAGGGCGTTGCGCGGCATGCCGGGCGGGTGTTGCGGCTGGGCGTGGGGGACGCCTTGACGCTGTTCGACGGCAAGGGCGGGGAATATGCGTGCCGCCTCGATTCCTGCGGGCGCGACGCGGTGGTCGCCGAGGTGCTGGCGTGGCGCGGGATCGAGCGCGAATCGCCGCTTGGGGTGACGCTGGCGCAGGCTTTGCAGGCGGGCGAGAAGATGGATTTGACCGTGCAGAAAGCGGTCGAGTTGGGCGTCGGGCGCATCGTGCCGCTGCTCACGCGGCGCGGCGTCGTCCGCCTGGAAGGCGAGCGGGCGAAAAAGCGGGTGGGCCGCTGGCGCGCCGTGGCGGCGTCGGCGTGCGAGCAGTGCGGCCGCAACCGCGTGCCCGAGATCGCCGAATTGGAGGAACTGCCGCGTTGGCTCGGCCGGCCGCCGGCCAACGTGAAACCGATGCGCCTGATGCTCGATCCCGACGCTTCCCTGGCGCTCGATGCCCTGCCTCGACCGGGGACGGCGGCTGGCGTCGAACTGCTGGTCGGCGCCGAGGGCGGGCTGGACGCGGAAGAGACGGAGCTGGCGCGGCGGGCCGGTTTCGTCGCCGTCCGTCTCGGGCCGCGCGTATTGCGCACGGAAACGGCGGGTCTGGCGGCGCTGGCGGCGATCCAGTGCCTGTGGGGGGATTTCCGGGCCGGGGCGGAGCATGCCTGACCTGGAGGCTGTTTGTGATTTTCTCTGGGAGCGCCAGGGTCATCGCACTCTCTCCATGAACGTAAAGTCGACCGGTGTGTGAAAACATCGACGGTTCGGTAGGGCGGGAAAGCGCAGCGCCTCCCGCCGATCCACCCCACGGCGCAACGCGCCGCATGATTCAAAGGCCGCAGAATAATAGAAGCGGCTGCGCCGCCGGAGAGAAGTACCGGCGGGAGGCACTGCGCTTTCCCGCCCTACGGGGTGCGCCAACGGTTTCGCGCCAATGCCCCGGTGGGCCGGATATCCGTGCTCCCGGAGGCGGCCCGGAGAGCGGCTTTCACAATGGGCTTGTGTAAAATACCTGTGCTCCCAGAGAGAAGATCGCAAACAGCTTTCAAGAAGGACTGAACAGACCATGTACGATGCCTTGAGCGCCTCGCAATTTATCTCGCTGTTCCGGTCGGTGGCTCCGTACATCAACCTTTTCCGCGGCAAGACCTTCGTCATCGCCTTCGGCGGCAAGGCCATCTCCGGCCCTTTCGCGCATACCCTGGCCTACGACGCGAACCTGCTCGCGGCGCTCGGCGTGCGGCTGGTGCTGGTGCACGGCGCGCGCCCCCAGATCGAGGAGGAATTGCGCGAGAAGGGCCTGGAGTCCCGGGTTCATGGCGGTTACCGGGTCACCGACGCGGCCACCCTCGATTGCGCGATCGACGCCGTCGGCAGCGTCTATCTCGAGATCGAGGCGCTGCTTTCGCAGGGGCTGCCGGACACGCCGATGGCCAACAGCAGGATCCGCGTGGTGGCCGGCAACTTCATCACCGCCAAGCCGGTCGGCGTGATCGACGGCGTCGACATGCAGTACGCCGGGACGGTGCGCAAGATCGACAGCGAAGGCATCCGGGCGCAGCTGGGCATCGGCAACGTGGTCATTCTTTCCTGCCTGGGTTCGAGTCCGACCGGCGAGAGCTTCAACCTGGCGATGGAGGAGGTCGCCGAGGCGACGGCCATCGCCCTGCGGGCCGACAAGCTGATCTTCCTGACCGACAGCCTGGGCGTGACCGACGGCAACGGCAAGCTGATCGACGAGCTGACCGTGGACGCGGCGGAACGGCTGACGCGCGAAAGCGACTGGCTTTCGCCCGACCTGCGGCGTTACTTGCCGTGCGCCGTGCGCGCCAGCCGCGCGGGCGTCGGGCGGGTGCACCTGATCAGTTACAACGAGGACGGAACGCTGCTGCTCGAACTCTTCTCGCGCGACGGCGTCGGCACGATCATCACGCGCGAGTCGCTGGAGATCCTGCGCGACGCGCGCGCCGACGACATCAGCGGCCTGGTGGCGCTGATCCAGCCGCTGGAAGAAAGCGGGGCGCTGGTGCGCCGGTCGCGCGAGCTGCTCGAACGCGAAATCCCGCGTTTTTCGGTGGTCGAGCACGACGGCATGATCGTCGGCTGCGCCGCCCTGTATCCCTACGGCAACAACCAGGCGGAGCTGGCCTGCGTCGCGGTGCATCCGCAGTACCGGCGCTGGGGCTACGGCGAGCAGTTGCTCAAGCGCATCGAGACGCGCGCCCGCGCGGGCGGCATCAAGCAATTGTTCGTGCTCACCACGTTGACCGCGCACTGGTTCCGCGAGCGGGGATTCGTCGAAAAGACGCTGGCCGACCTGCCCGAGGAAAAACGGCTGGTCTATAACCTGCAGCGCCGCTCCAAGATTTTCGCCAAGACGCTGTAGTTCCCGTATACAAGTAAACAGCGAGACATGAAGCGCCTCGCTCACGTTTCGCCCTTGATATTGCACAATTCAACCTTTTACCGGAGTCGATCCCATGGCAAGAATGGTCAAATGCGTCAAACTCGGTCGCGAGGCGGAAGGCCTCGATTTCCCGCCGTACCCAGGCGAACTGGGCCAGCGGATTTTCACCAGCGTCTCCAGGGAAGCGTGGCAGCAGTGGGTGCGCATGCAGACGATGATCATCAACGAAAACCGCCTGAACCTCGCCGATCCCGAGCATCGCCAATATCTCGCCGAACAGATCGAGGAGCACTTTTTCGGCGAAGGGGTCGACCCCGTGCAGGGATACGTGCCGCCGAACGGGTAAGCGTTTCAGGTGACAGGCGACAGGCGGCAGGCGCCAGCAATTCTTGCGGGCGCGAAGCGCCCGGTAACTCGACTGATCCCTGATCCCTGACATCTGATCCCTGCCCCCTGTCCCGCTCCTTGTTAATTTGCCGCGACCGTACCATACTGCTAAGTGCTGTATGGTCAAATTTGACAATCGACGAATTTAGGAGGGCAATATGGTTTCCTTTATCATTGGTGTCGTTGCGCTTGTTCTTGGGTATTTCATTTACGGCAAGTTCGTGGAGAAAGTCTTCGGTCACGAGCCGGATCGCGCCACGCCCGCCAAGCGCATCGCCGACGGCGTGGACTATGTGGAGATGGGCTGGCCGCGCGCGATGCTCATCCAGTTCCTCAACATCGCCGGCGTGGGGCCGATCTTCGGCGCGATCCTCGGCGCGTACTGGGGGCCGTGGGCGTTCGTGTGGATCGTGCTCGGCTGTATCTTCGCGGGCGCGGTGCACGACTATCTTGCGGGGATGATTTCGCTGCGCAGCGACGGCGTGTCCATCGCCGAGATCGTCGGCAACCATCTGGGACCCATCGCGCGGCAGATCATGCGCGTGTTCTCGGTGATCCTGCTGCTGCTGGTCGGCGTGGTGTTCATGACCAGCCCGGCGCTGATCCTCAAGAACCTGATCGACCCGACCAACCAGACGGTGTATTACGTGGTGCTGGGGATTATCCTCGCCTATTACCTGCTGGCGACGCTGCTGCCGATCGACAAGCTCATCGGGCGGCTTTATCCGATCTTCGGCGCGGCGCTGCTGATCATGGCGGCGGGCATCTTCGTGATGCTTTTCGTTTCGGGTGAAATCCACAACGTGCCGGAATTCACCGGCGCCAACCTGCATCCGAAAGGCAACTTCATCTTCCCGTTCCTGTTCATCACCATCGCCTGCGGCGCGATCTCGGGCTTCCACGCCACGCAATCGCCGATCATCGCGCGCTGCCTGCGCTCCGAAAAGGACGGTCACCGCGTGTTCTACGGCGCGATGATCGCCGAGGGCATCGTGGCGATGATCTGGGCCGCGGCGGCGATGGCGCACTTCGGCGGACAGGAAGGACTGGCCGCGGCGGGCGCGGCGCCGGTGGTGGTCAACAAGGTTTCGCTCGAACTGCTGGGCGGCATCGGCGGCGTGCTGGCGATCCTGGGCGTGGTGGCCTGCCCGATCACCTCGGGCGACACGGCCTTCCGCAGCGCGCGGCTGACCCTCTCCGACTGGATCGGCTACGACCAGAAGCCCTTCGCCAACCGCCTGACGATTGCCGTGCCGCTGTTCATCCTGGGCGCCGCGCTGTGCTTCATCGACTTCGCGATCATCTGGCGCTACTTCGCGTGGTCCAACCAGACGCTGGCCACGGTGGCGCTGTGGGCCGGCGCGGTGTACCTCGCCAAGCTCGGCAAGAACTACTGGATCGCTTTCATCCCGGCGGTGTTCATGAC